>NZ_LNCQ01000029.1:0-105779 GCF_002831785.1 Allobosea sp. FBZP-16
CCTTCTCAGGTTGGGCAGACTCTACATCACAGCGAGGGAACTTCCGGGGGGCAGGTCATCATCTGCGACCCGAGCATATTGATTCTCGCCGACCTTCAAGGCGACCTGATGCTCGAGACCGACGACGGTGGGCGGTGCCATATCAGGATCACGTCGATCGGCGCGGACCATCTGACGTTTACAGGGCGTGTGATTGAACGCGTCTGAGGTGAGGTTTCGGCGATAGCCGGTGTCTCAGCTCTGCTGACGATCGGACTGCGGAAGTCACTTAGCGAACGGAACCAGGCAGTGCGCCGTCGTGTGAGCTTGGCAGGCATGATTTCCGAGCCCGGTTCAAAATCGCGCCGCGAATGCAAGGGCTGGGCATATTCGCCAGAGCAGAATTTCGGAACCAGCAATGACCAACGTCATGTCGCAAGCGATTTATCATTGAGTTCCAATATGTTGAAAGCATTCAACGTTGGCGTCTCTGACAGCCCTGCTGCGCCCGTGTTCAAATTGAACGGTCACGCCAAACTTGTAGGCGCCCGCCGATCTCGAAGGCCCGCGAACCGCTTAATCTGCAACCGCCGTGTAACCCTGCCGATTTCACCCGATTTCTCATCCTAATTGTGGCGAGGCGCCCCGCATGTTTCCTTCCTCGGAGAGGTCAATACTCTTGAAGGAAACGCTTCGTGGAACTCCGAGAAAGCGAGAAGCTGATTACCCTGAAGCAGGCATCCGAGGCGCTCGGACTGCCGCTCTTCAAATTTTATCGGGCAGCCAAGGCGGGACAAATTCCGACCTACACGCTCTTCAACTCTCGAAAGTACGTCAAACTTCGTGAGATTAGCGAAATTATCGAGAAGAGTAGGACTTCGGTAGACATCTCAGCGAGCTTATGGAATCCTCCGGATCTGTGGCCTGCTGCCGGTTCTGTGGACGGTCAGCTAAGCTAATCCAACAACGAATGAGGGGAACGGCATTCAATCGATTGTCAGTTCCCGCTGTCTCGGCAAGACTGTCAATGAAAAAAACAATTCCATCATACGCACTTATTCGACTGTTACGGCAAAATTAAATCTCGCGCAGCCCGAACCCCATAATTCTTTTCCGCAAATGTATAAGACATAATTGTCTTTCCCGAGAAAATTCATTTTCGGAATATAATAGTATGTCGTTTCTCCAATTTGCTTGAGCGTGCCATTCGACGGCTGCTTCATGACAACGATCCGATGTAATTCACGCCCATTGAGCATTCGAGAAAACGAGTGCCCGCACCCCTCCTGATCTGTAGTAACAACCATTTCGATCTTGTCGTTCGAATGCATGTACCATTGTATTGGTCCGCTGGCATGGCATTTCGCCGCTGCTCCTGTGGGCAGACTTGTCAGCACGATCAATAATAGGGCAATCAATGCCTGATGGATATTTGCAGCAAAGCGCCGTGAAGACTGTATACTTTTATGGAGTATCATGCAATCATCCGGCGACAAATCGATATTCGACGACCGTGTAACTTTACCGGATTTCAATTACGCTCCAGTAAATTCACAATTGGACGAGTTAATTATCTTGCGTCAGATTCGCAGATTTAACAAGCGAATCCGAGCCCTCTTCTATGCAGCTCCACCTCGATCGCCCGGTGCTCTAGGATCCGGACTCACAACCAGTAGTTGACAGTGGCCGCGATGCAGACGGCTTCGAGGAAGTTGACGGCTTTTCGGTCGTATCGCGTGGCGACGCGTCGGAAGTCCTTGATACGGCAGAACATGCGCTCGATTGCGTTTCGGTCGCGGTAGAGCACGGGCGAGAAGCAGTTCTTCCAGCGGCGGTTCGCCTTGGGCGGGATGTTCGGCATGGTGCCGTTTTCCTCGATCTGTCGGCGGATGGCGTTGCTGTCGTAGTCCTTGTCACCATGCAGGATGCGAGCAGCCGGCATCTGCTCCAACAGGGGCGAACCTGCCGTGCAATCGGCAACCTGGCCGCCGGTGAGCAGGAACGCGATGGGCCGGCAGTCGCAGTCGGTCAGCGCGTGGATCTTGGTCGTGCGGCCGCCACGCGAGCGCCCGATGGCTTGGTTCCGCTCCCCCCTTTTCCGCCCGAGGCCGAGCGGTGCGCCTTCACAGCGGAGGAGTCGATGAGCACCTGGGCGGGAGGACCACCGGCGCTGGCCAGCACATGGAAGAGATCGACCCAGATGCCCTTGGCGGCCCAGCGCACATAGCGATTGTAGAGCGTTTTGCTTGGCCCGTAATCCGGCGGCGCATCGATCCAGCGCCCGCCGGACTTCAGGACATGGACGATGCCGCTGATCACCCGGCGGTCATCAATGCGCGGCTTGCCCCGTGTGTCGATTGGCAAATGCGGCTCGATCCGCGCGAATTGCACATCCGTCAGCCAGAAGCGATCGGGGTTCATCATGACTTCCTTTCGGAAGTCGTGAATCACGCCATGACGGGGGCGCCAACAATTTTATGGGTCCGGACCCTAGCGGGGCGCATTTGAGGAGCCCGGCACGACTTCGAGCCTAACTTGTTACCGCGCGGTAACCACGGGCTTTCGGGGCACTTCGGAAATCGTCGCAAATCCCACAGGCTCAAAAAGCAAAAAGCGCCGGGAACCCCGACGCTTACGTGCCTTGACCTGCCACTGCGTTTTTCCTCCAGGGAGATTTAGAGTCCGGCCTTCTCAAGGACGGACAGATGAAGCGAGCGCGGTTCACGGAAGAGCAGATCATCGCGGTTTTGCGCGAGCATGAGGCCGGCGCGAAGAGCGCCGATCTGGCGCGCAAGCACGGTGTCTCCGAGGCGACCCTCTACAACTGGAAAGCCAAGTTCGGAGGCATGGACGTGTCCGAAGCCAAGCGTCTTAAGCAGCTTGAGGACGAGAACGCCAAGCTGAAGAAGCTGCTGGCCGAGCAGATGCTGGACGTGGCGGCGATGCGGGAGCTTCTGTCAAAAAAATGGTAGGGCCCGCCGTGCAGCGCGACGCTGTCGCGCATCTGCAGGCCGTCATGGGCCTGTGGGAACGTCGGGCCTGCACCATCGTCGGCGCGGATCGCAAGATGGTCCGCTATCGGTCATGTCGGCCTCCCGACACCGAGCTTCGCACCCGGTTGCGCGATTTGGCGAACGAGCGAAGGCGGTTCGGCTATCGGCGGCTGTTCATCCTGCTCAGGCGGGAAGGCGAGCCCTCGGGCGTCAACCGCATCCACCGCCTCTATCGCGAGGAAGGGCTCTCGGTTCGCAAGCGACGTGCCCGCCGCAAGGCCGTCGGCACGCGGGCGCCGATCCTGGTCGAGGCCAGGCCGAATGCGCGATGGTCGACGGACTTTGTGCACGACCAATTCGCGAACGGCCGGCGCTTCCGCATCCTGAACATCGTCGACGACGTCACCAAGCAGTGCCTGGGCGCAATTCCGGACACCTCGATCTCAGGGCGCCGCGTGGCCCGCGAACTGACGGCGATCATCGAGCGGCACGGCAAGCCGGGGATGACCGTCAGCGACCACGGCACGGAGTTCACCTGCAACGCCATGCTCGCCTGGTGCCGCGACAGCGGTATCGACTGGCACTTCATCGCGCCGGGCAAGCCGATGCAGAACGGGTTCGCCGAGAGCTTCAATGGCCGCATGCGCGACGAGCTTCTCAATGAGACGCTGTTCTTCGACCTCGACGACGCCCGCGCGAAGATCGCGGTCTGGATCGCCGACTACAACCAACAGCGCCCGCATTCGTCGCTCGGCTACCTGACGCCTGCGGCCTACGCCGCCAACTTCACCGCAACGAACGATCGGCTGCGCAACCCCGACCAGCTCCGCCGATCGCCCGTTGCTCCCACCGCGCCACACGGCGTAAAACCTGCCGAGGCTCTAATCGCCGCTGGATGACAAACCAGTGGCAGGTCAAATTGTTTCAAGCAGTGAGGGTTTTCGCGAGCCGGCCGAGAGGTCCTGTGCCGCTCCGGATCGTACTTGTAACCGCGAGGTAACCACGGGCTTTTGGAGCCCCTCGGAATTCGCCCCGAACCACTCAGACCCAAAAAGCAAAAAGCGCCGGGAAACCCGACGCTTACGTGCCTCTCAAGCCTTGATATTGTCTGGAGTGGGCGAAGGGATTCGAACCCTCGACCCCAACCTTGGCAAGGGAATTACTATAGTGTTCCTATATTTCACTGGCGTTCATGGCTGTCAATTGGAATTCACGTGGCTCGCTCCTTTGCAAATTACACCGGCGCGACTGGCGTGAACCTGGTAGACGACCGTGGAATAGCGTGGACGCGAAACGCTGCAACCGTGAGGTAACCGCGGGCCTCTTCGGCCCTCTGGCCTCGCGAAAATCCGATTGAGACGGCACGCTGACCGCGATCCCTCTGCTGCGATTCGGCTGTCGACATGACCTCTCATCTGACCCGCCGCCAACTCTACGACCTGCTCTGGTCGCATGAGGTGCCGCAGATTGCGGTGCACCTCAGGCCCACGTCCAATGGTATTACATTGCGCCAGGCAAGCCGATGCAGAACGGCTTTATCGAAAGCTTCAACGGTCGCCTCCGCCTGGCGGTCAATAGCTACCCTCGACGATGCTGATCGTGTCGCATACTCCGATCAGGCCGGTGAACGCATTTCCAACCTGATTCTGATCATAAAGCGACGCGCCGTTGATGAGTATTCGGTAGCTCGGAAACCGGTTGTGACATCCAGAGATCCAGATCTTTTTCTGCACTCGGTTAAGGATGACCGAGAACTGGTAGTCAATATCGGGCATGAACAGCACCGGCGAAGCGGTCTGGCCCTTCGCAATGAACGTGATCCGGGGGCTGCCGAAGGTGACGTTCTTAAGTTCGAATTTGTCGCGCACGCTTCCCCAGTCCCACCCGGGAACGACCTGCGTGACGCCGGTGCTAACAGTGGAACTCGCGCGACTGTTGGCCAAGTCGATGGAGATTGCCTGACGCGATTTTTCCCCTGCCTGCACATGCGGCGGCCGGATCTCCGTGATGATTTCAAGCTTCAGCACCTGCCCACACGCCGGCTGCACTCCCATCAGCAATAGGCCGGCGGCGGGTACTCCAATCCATCCTCCCATATCATCCTCCCGAGTTGCACAAATACCCCGTATTTCGGGTCACGACGAAGCTCTGTTGTTTGGAAGTCTCTGGCGCCTTTTGTTCCGCTTTCGTGCGTTCCGGCGGCGTTGCGGTGGCGGTTTCATGGTTTTGGGGGGGCGTGGATGGCTCCATGGCTCCGCCGGCAGTATTTGCTCAAACAAGAAGCGTGGGCCGCTTTGCGTCATTGTGGGCCTTGAATTGGGCAGCGCCAGCTCATCCGCGGTCGAAGGAAAGCGCTCAGTTTCCTCGAGCGTGAGGCGATAGCGACCGTCATCCTTACCGAGTTTTGGAAGAACAAATCGGGCATACCAACCGCACTTTATTGGTGTCCCCGCAGAGGTGTCGATAAGCCCGCGGAGGACTATGCGTTCGCAGTCGGCTTCGTCTACCGCATCGCGCGGGACGTAGTCGAATGGCAGGGAGGCCGCGGTTCGACCGAACCTCCGGATAGTGAATTGCATCTCGCCGGGCCTGTCGCCGACGTCGCCGCTCGCGAGGGTGTCTTCCGGCCCGTGAACGACGACTTTGTATTCGATATGTTGCTTTGTCTTCCCGTCGGCGGTCCGCAGATAGATGGCAGCGCTCCGGACCTCGACGGTACGCTGCGACGGGGTCTGCGCCCATGTGACGACGGGAGCCGACGCCTCAAGGAAGGGCAGGGCGTGCTTCTGATAGCGAACCAGTCCAAGCCGGACAAAGGGTTCAGCATAGGGCCCAAGGTTGAGTCTCAGATCCACGAACCACTTCTCGCGTTCCACATCGAAGCGGGGCACGAATGTCACCAGCGAAACCAGCAGCGTTTCGCTGCCGCGCTTGAGTGGAGGCGGCTTCTTCGGACCTTGCTCGTCGTCCTCATTCTTGTTTGGCTCGTCATCCTCGGAGGACGCCGGCATCGGGACGGAGCTGACCAGCTTCGGAACCTGCGGGTCGACCGTTGTGGGGCCATCCGGAGCGAAATCGGGAAATGCCAAAAGCGTCAGGAATGGCCCGATGGGCGACGGCCCACCAGGGCGTCCGCGGGTGGCGTCTGGCCGTTCGAGAATGGGGTTGGTCCGGATCGGATCCACTCCCATGCGGGTGACGAAGCGACCCGCCTCTCCCAAATCCGAATCCGCGAAATTCTCCCAGAGATCCATGTCTCGGTCGTGTAGCGCACCCTTCTGCTTGCGAACGATCCCCGCCGCAAGTGCGGCCTGATCCAGGCTCTCGATGTCTGGCGGCCAGAGCACGATACCAAGCCTCTCACCCTCGCCAGAGGAAAACCACGGGCGATCGAGATAAACACGCAGTATCGTGGAGACCCGACGAGCGACCCAGCCTTCGTCGCGGACCGTGGGGTTCACCTCTTCAGTCAAGAAGACCGGCGAGACCGCATGGACAATGGGTTTGTCCGGTCTGCGGGTAGCAGGTACCCAAACCTCCTGTTGCTCCTTGTCGTTTGAACGCGCCGACAGCATGCCGGCTGCCTGGGGGACATAGTGAGTTTCCGGCGCATGGCCGGTCGCTTGCGTGGCCACGACCCTAAGAAAATGGGAATCGTAGCGCGTCGTGGATCTTAGCGAAAGTTCGAGCCTGCGAGCCAGGTGGTCGTTGAAAGGCTCGAAGGAGATCGTGCGATTCTTCTGGTCCAGTTTCTCGCTCGTCTTCAATGCGCGTAACTGCTCCTCTGCGAGGTCAACCTGCTCCAGCGTATGGTTTAGCGGTGGGTAGTCTGGGTCGAGCGCACCGATCGCATCAACTTGAAGGATACAGACTTCCGACTTCGGCAGTGTGACGACGCCGTTGGGCGCGACCTCGAAGCCATAGAGCAACCGAGTCAGGGAAAGTTTGTTGTGGTCGTTGGCGCGGGCATTGTGGATGTTCGCGATCTCCTTCCTGTTTGGCTTGCTCGACACATCGCCGGATGCGCTTGCATCCTGCAGGTTCCATTCGCCGGCTAGCCGCTCCTCGGGCGTGCGCCCACGTTTCGGATCGTCGAAGCCGATGCCGGGACTGGTGACGAGACGGGCAAGAACCTCAAGCTGCCGAGACGTGTCGCGGTCAAATAACGCCTTTCCGGCTAGGGCAATTCCGGTATCTCCAGGCTGCGCGATCGGAGGAGGTTGATTTTTCCGGAGCTGGTCCAGTGCCGAGGTTCGGGCCATGTCGGTCGCTGCAACGCGGTATGCCTTGATCACCTCGTTCTTCTTCCATTCAGGGGCGCGCGGCTTGTCCGTCGCATGGCTGGCCTTGATCGTTTCGAGGCTCGCGATCTCAGGAATGGGGCGATACTTTAGGAATTGATGGAGGTAACTGGCGACTATCTGTATCATCCACGCCTGAACTTCGACATCGCCGTGACTGCTCCAGCGCGTCTGAGCGGTGTCCGGAAGGAGTGGATTGGGCGCATTCCAGGTTCGGAAACTGTGCTGGGGTAACAGGGCGTCCAGCGCTTTGCGGAGGGCGGCGTGGCCCGGATGCTCGTTGGCTTTCAGTCCCCTGCGAGCCAGCATCATCGCCTCCACCGCGATCGCTTCTGGCAAATCGAAAATTCGCGCGAGAGCTTTCTCCGATGGTATCGACCAGACATCGAGCTCAACAGCGTCGCCCGGCGCGAGCTCGAAGGTTACAAGCCGCGCCGGATGGCGCTTGCCCTTCCCGCTGGTCGGGTTCGTTTCGTCTCCGACTGCCACGTCGATATAGCCGTCCTTGCGCGCGGCATCGGAGCGGAAGTGCTCTTGACGAGTTTCCTTGCCCGCGGCCCGCTTGAGGTCCGCTGCGGCGACAAAATGCACTGCGACCGGAAGCAGGTCAGACGATTTCCGCAACGGGACGACCACGGGCGCGCCCCGAAAGTAGCCGGTGCCCGTGCGGGTGCCGGCACGGCGAAGCGCCATCACCATGAACTCGGCGGCCGGATCGGCGTAGTAGATTCCCTTGGTAGCTTCCGCCATAGCCTTCACACGGGCGGCTGGGTCAGCTGCGTTCCTTATCCGGAACATCAGCTCGCCTTGCATCTCAGGTGGGGCGCGGCGACTACGCTCCTGGCCTAGAGAGCCTTGGGTGACCAGCCTCGCTTTGCGAATCTCCGCACGTTTTTCGGACGGTTGCCCTTCGGCGGTGGTCTGCTCGACAGCAAGCGGAAACCCGCCCCATTCCGCGTCGAAGTCGACAAGGCCGAAATCGCCGTCCGGCAAGCGCTGCTTGTGGTCGCCCGCATCGAAGCGGCCGTGGCGAGAAGCCTCTTCCAACCCTATTTCCGCAGGCAAGATGATCCGCCATGTGTCTTGCGGGAGGCTGCGTGAGGGCTCGCCTTGTGCGGTCCGCAGCGTCACAACGGTGGCGGATTGCTTGGCGAGCAGGTCGGGCATGAGGGCGATGCCCTGAGGGAGCAGGACCTGTGGTTTAAGCACGCGCTCAAGCCGCAGGAAGCGCCGGAACGGGCTCACGCGACCGGCCTCACTCGATGGCAAGGCCATGTCCCGCACGTGTTGTGATTGATAGCGGCTGCGCGCCTGGTCGAGGGTCAGCGAGACCCCGCCGTACCAGACTGGTCGTAGGGCGAAGGAATAGGCCCAGCCATATCGTAACGGCCAGGGTTTGTGGGCGTGCTCGTCGGCTTCATCCGGAAGTCGGAAGGTCCGGGTTACCGCGAGGTCGGCACCTGCTACAACGGGCACCTTCGACGGATAGCAGCCGACACCAAGCGGATCGCCCTCCCAGGTCGTAAGCGCTTCCTCGACGTGGAGCATCTCTCCAGACGGATCAAGGCCGCGGCGCCGGACGCCCGGAACCAGAACGGACGCGTCGAGTTCGCGCCGGCGCTCGGTTTCCGATTGCAGCCCGAGAGCCTCGAACCATGGTACCGTCCTGTCGGTCGCGGGGTCGTCCAGATTGTCACTTGGATGGAAGAACCGGATCTCGCGCTCGTTCAGGCTGCGCCAAGCCCCGTGCTGCCCTGTCGACTCCCGATAGGAGACGTCGAGCCGATAGCCGATCGTGAGATCATCGGCATCCAGGATCGGCAGGGCGCCGTCGTTCCACGGAGCGTCCGCGCCCGCGATCTCTGCGGCAACAGCGCTCGCCCGCCAGCGGTCGATGAGCGTAAAGCCCCGGGTGAGGGCGTTGGTCTCATGGCGGCGAGCGTTCTCGGGCGCCGTTTCGCCCTCGCCCGTAGCTTGCAGCGAGCGAGCGAGGTCCTCGGCGCGGTTCGCGGCGCGAATTCGAGTCTCCGCCGCGAGCGCCGGATCGATCGTCACGAGCGCGAAGCGCGGATTGACGGTCTGGGCCGCGCCTTCCCCCGTCATTTGCCGGACGGAGAGGTCGATGATGCCGCCGAGGCTCGTCGCAGCACCAGAGGCGCGAACCGAGGACGTCGACAACCCCGCATAACGAAGGTCGAGCTCTTCCCGCGTCGCCGGCCAGAGATCGACGATATCTCCTGGCCGGGTTTCGAGCCGAGCCAGCGTCGCCACCCGCTTCTTGTCAGTGCCAGCACCGAGGAAGAGAAAGCGGAACTCCTCCTTCTCGGCATCGCCCGCGAAAGGCCGTGCGCTCTGCGCGGCCTTGAGTACGACTGTGGCATCGACCTCGACGTCGACGACGAGCCGGAACAGCCGCGCGAGCGTTGGATAGGAGCGCAAGGCGAATAGCAGGTTGCGGGCTTGGAGCCCAACTTCCTTGACCTCGGCCCCGCCCTCTGCCAGGGGCCGCCCGTCAAGGGACGGGATCTTGTTCTCGGGATCCGGCCACACAGCTGCCAAGTGCAGAGCCCGAATATTGCGGCAAAGACTTTCCCGGCTGAGCGGATCGAAAAACTGCTCTCGAGGTGCCGTTCCGGCGGTCTTCAGCGAGGCTTCGATGAGCGCGGCCTTCGTTTCCTCGGCAAGCTTGCTTGTGAGATAGGATTTCCTGGCGTTGAAGACCTTGGCTTCCTGCTCCACGCGTGGACCAAGCACGAGTTCGAACGCCGCCTTCGCGCGCCTTCGGTCCTCCTCTAGCAGCGCCTTGTAGTTCTCCTGCGAGGGCTCCGCGTCGGCCTTGATGGCGGCAGCCCCGCGTTCGACGAGGTCGCTCGCGGCGGCGATCGGCCGGCTCAGCCCTTCCGCCGCAAGCGTATGGATGACGCGCTCCGCCCGATCGAGCAAATGCAACAAAGCGGCGTCGGCCCGTCCCGTCGGGGCGATCTGCGGACGCCCATCTTTGAGGTACGGTGCCGGCGGTTCGCTTTCGACGTCGAGGACATCGACGAGGGCCGACCAGACGGTTTCCTCGCCATCAGGCGGGATCAACTCCTGCCAGAAGTCGTTGACGGCGCCCTGCTCTTTCTCTGCCTGCGGTGGAATACCATGGGCCGGAAGCGGGATGCAGGCACCACCAAAGCGTGGCCGGCTGATCTTGCCGTCGTGACTGTCCTCCACTGGAGCCGATGCCCAGAGCTCGAGAGCGTTCTCGCTAGAACGAAGCAGCCTCTCGATCTCGATCGGCCAGTCGCGAAGCAGGATTTTGGGCGCTCCATCTTCGTGCTTGACCGGCATAAGGTTGACCGTCAGGCGGATGCGGCCTGGCTTTCCCTTGACCATTCCGGCCGCGACGACGCGTGCCCCGAAGCTCGCGAAGCAATCCGATGGTGGCCGGCTCGTCACCATGTGAGTTCCCATGCTTTGGAGGGATTCGCGGCAGGCGCCTTATTCGGCTTCGCCGGGCGCTTGCCTTGCGATGCCGGGCGCCCAGGCGCCGTGCCCGGGTACGCGAAGTAACGCTTGTAGATACGGTAATCGATCGCCTTGCAGGTGTTCTGATTTATCAGAAGGGGAACAGGACGTGTGGGCTGCCGATCCGCGAGCAGCGAATATTCAGACGGATTGAGGTCGAGGCCATGGCGAAAATTTGTTGAAACAACCTCGGCATCTGCTTTGCTTGATTGACGCGATCCTTGCTCGTCCTTCTCAACCTTGACGGAGAAGCGGATGTCGGCGAGTCCTACGCGGAAGCTGTAGGTGAAGATCGCGACGCCATTTAGGTTCGAACCACGCTGAGTTAGGCGTACGTAAAGAGAGGCGCAGCCGAGCGAGAAGCTGGCGATCCGAGCCTCGCCCCCGGCGAAGAAGATGCCGTAAAGCTCGGTGAAGCCGTCCATGGTCCGAATGAAGACACCGACCGTGATCCGTCCTTCGCCCCTGAGCGGGCCGAAGTTGAAGCCTGAACCGCCGCCGTACTCGAACGAGGCTTCGAAGCCCACGATGCGGCGCGAATTGGCTATCAGTCCTAAATATCCGCAGCCGGCAAAGGGTAGCACCGAAATCATGAACGGCGTTTCCGGGCGACCGATCCCGATCACGAAGCGCGCGTCGCCGCCGCTGAACGGCAACTCAGCAGCGGCCGACAACGACAGGTTCGAGATGTACATCGAGCCGACGCTCAGGGCGCCAAGCGCGATCGAATACCCGGCGACGATCCCGATTTCGCCGCGGCCGGTCAGTGGACGCAGGAAGAATCCCGTCCCGTCCTTGGGGCTGCCGAGATAGCTCTGAAGATCCTTGATGAACCCGACCGTGCTGCCGAGTTCAACTTCCTCGACCTTGATCGACAGGCTGAAGCCATCGCCGGGCGACGCACTGAAATGGCTCGGCGGCATTTTGAGTTTGACGATGTCGAGGCTGCCCAGCAGCTTGATCGTCATGCCTGGCAGGAAGCCGGCCGCATGGGCGGTGGCGGCCTTGGGGTTCAGCAGGTCGATCGAACCGCCAGCACGGAGTACAAGCCTTCCGACCTTGCCCTCTGGATGCGCGACGGGCCGGAATTCAACGAGCTTCTGAAGTGCGTCGGGGACTTTCAGCTCGACGTCGCAATCATAGCTGCGGGTGATCTTCACGGGAACGAGGCTGCGAAGCGTGGCTTCGATCTCGTCGCGAAGCAGGTTGAAGTCGACAAGCGCGGCGATGTCGCCGCGCAGGAACTTCTGCATGATCGTCGTGAAGTTCTCGGCAAGCCGCAGCGGGGCTGCATGTCTTTGCTGATAGGCATGGAACAGTTTCAGGATGCCGCGCATGGCGTCGGGGCTAAACGCAGGCTTCGGCCCGGCCGCGAGGATACTGGCCAATTCAGCGCGCTCGATCTCCATGCCGTCGCGTTTGTCTTCCCCGTTGGTTGGAAGGAACGGTGCGACCGGCGCCACCTGGAATACGTCGACGAGGGATTGCGGCGAGGCCCCGTCCGAAAGCCGAATAAGGCTCAGCATGAAGGCGACGAGGCGGCTGGTCAGCGGATCGGGCGTCCCGAGTCTGCTGCGCGCGTCGAGGATGGCGTCATAGACTTGCCGGATCCCTTCGAGCACTGGGCGGAGCAACGGGCCGGCTGCATCGCCGATCGCGACCAGAAATTCGTTCTCGGTTGCGCGCAACAGGCTCGAGAGACGCCCGAGGCCGAAGAATATCGCCTCGCGTCCGCTCTCCTGGAGCGTCGATAGCGCCGCGTCGATCGCCGCGGCGAATGCGCGAACGGGGCTCTCCGCCGTTGCTTTGCGCTTATCCACCTCGGTTCGGAGTGCGAGCCCAAGCGTCTGCAAGGCCGCGACGGACTGCTGCAAGCCCACGACGACAGACAGGAGCTCCGGGATTGCACTTAGTTGGGGTTTGATTGCTTCGATCGACGTATCGATCGATTTCCGCGCCTCGGCATTCAGGAGGTTCGAGAGATAGGACGCGAACGCGTTGGCGAAGGCCAAGAGGTCGGCTGAGATGCTACTCCGTTCGTCTAGATCGGCAGTGCGTAGCACCTCGCTGAAATCGCGAAGGTCGGTGGGCAAAAGTGCGAGCGTGTCGATGAAGCTCGCGATATGTGCGCCAGCGTCTTCTGCAGCACGTGTGACCTGCACCACCGCTGCAAGCGGTGCGCCTATGGTCTCGCTCGCGGGGTCGAAGCAACCTTGTTTCAGTGCGTCCGGTGCACTGGCAATGATCCCCTGTACCTGTCTGAGCCCCGCCAGGGCGAGGCGCAGCCGTCGCAGATTGAAGCTGAAACGATCCCGTACTGCGGCAAAACCAGAGCTCAGAGACAGGCCGGCGAGCTTCGTTTCGAGGTCGGCGATCTTTTGGTCAAGCTCCTCGGAGTCGGGCAGAAGATCACTGACGAAGCGGACGCCAAGCCCTAGCAACTGGCCGCAAGTGGCATTCCAATCCGCGATCGGCCCGGCATAGGCCTGCAGCAAGGAAAGGGCTTGATCGCGGACCAGTGCTTCTCCCAGTTCACGAAGCAGGATGAATGCGCGCCGGCCAGCATCGCTTTGATTGTCGCGCACCAGCAGCACGATCCGGATCACCGTCGCCACGCTGCCGGTCTTGCCGAGGATCGGCTCGAATTGCGGGCCGGCGATCGCGAGCAGCACGCCCCGGAGCCGCGGCGCGCCGGCAGCCAGGTCGACATTGACCTCGTCCGGTTTCGGCAATGCTTTCGCCAGCCGCTCGATTTCGTCGATATACGGCTTCAGGGTGTCGAGGTCGGTTGCCTTCCTCAGTTCGGCGTTATAGGCGGCCAGGAAGCTGTCCAGCAGCTCCCGGATCGCTTCTCCGGCCTTGGCATTTTGCGGTCCCGAGACCGTCAGGATGTCGAGAAATCCACGCGCGAGAGCGTCGACGAGATCCGAGTCGACCTTGAGTTCCTTCAACAGACCAATTGCCGCTTTGGCTTTGGCTGCCTCGACACGGCGTGCGAGGTCGTGCTCCAGCGCCACGGGATCGAGGATCGGGGGCAAGCGGACCAGTGCCGCGAAGAAGGCCAGGCGCTGATCGATCGTTGCTTGCGTGTCATCAAGGATTCCCGACACTGCCGCGTCGGTATTGGCGAAGACCTGTTGGAGCGCTTTTGCGATCAGCGAGCGGATGTCGGACAACGCTCCCAGCAGCCGCCGGATCCGCTCCCGGAGCTCCGCCTTGATCGGCCCGACCGGATCTGACGTAATCCTCCGCAGAGCATTAATCAGCCGCTGTCCTGCGGTGCGAAGGGTCGCAAATGCACGTATGGCAATGATGACATCTTCGTTTTCGGCGTCGGTGATGGCTTGGCGTAGTGCATCGAGGCTCGTATCGAGCTCCGGATAGATCAGCCGCAGATCGAGCGTCGAAATATCTCCGGCGATGTCCGTCGTCTTGGCCAGCCGGTTGCGGGCATCGTCCCAAGCTTGGTCGAACCTGACGATGGCCCGTCGCAGTGGCGGAAGGACGAGGCTGCGCAATTCGTCGAGCTTGTCCTCGACGACGCTGTCGACCTGCTCGCGCATCTCGGGAAAGGAGGACCCGATTCCCCGCAACAGTTCAGAGAAGGTGAACAGGCCGAGGATCTTGGATTTACTGTTGAAGCAGGAGTCGAAGTTGAAATCTCTCCGCGGAATCGCCGCGCCGGCGACGGGAGGAGTTGCCGGAGGCGGCGCGCCGCCGATGGCGCCAAGCCGACGCGATACCCAGGTCACGTCGACGTCGGGGCGCGCAATCCCGCCCGAACGGTCGCCCGCATTCCCCATGCCCACCGCAAGCGGAGACAGCAACTCGAGATAGCGATCGCCCGGATCCGTGCTGCTCTTCGAACGGAAGCCGTCCTTCCTGTAGCTTTCGTCGAAGCGTACTAATGTTGAGGGAAGCGAGCGCCCGATGAAGCGTTCGTAAGGTCCAAGCTTGACCGCCGCTTTCGAGACATAGGGGTAGAACGGCGGCTGCTCCGCGCCTTCCAGAATCGGGTCGTTCTCGTAGCGGGTATTGGCGATGCCGGGCGTGACCCGATCCGAAATGCTTTCGGTTCCGCCTGGGCGGCCCTCAGCGCCGAGCGTCCAAGTCAGCGTTTCGAGCGTGCATTGCCCTTCCTGCTCCTCTTCCGCGTAGCGGCGGCGGGTGCCGGCATGTTGAGCTGTCCTCCACTCTTCCGGCACGTGCGAGTTGTAGTATCGTACGATGGCCGCCAGTATGTCCGGCTGGTTGACCGCGACGTTGTCGACGAACAGCATCGGTAGCTTTAGGGCGGAGGGATGGCCTTCCACCGCGAACTCGAACCCGATGCTGTCGGCATAGCCGGATCGCGTTCTCGGCCAGAACACAAGCCCGGATAGCAGCTTTTCCCGGGCGGCTGTCGAGTCCGGCGCCAGCGCCGAAGCCGGGGCGAAATCGATCCGTCCATTCGGTCGTTCTGCGAAATACGGCGCTTGCGCCGGCGCCTCGTTTAGCTTTTTAAACGATCCGGTGGGATCGTCGAGCGGGTCGACGATGTCTGGCGTCTGGTGCGTGAGCATTTCCAGCTGATGGGCGGGAAAGCGGCGGCTGCCATCCCCCTGGCCTGGAGCCGGATAGGTCTTGTGCCGCTTGCCGATCCGGATGAACTGGCGTTGCACGAGAAAGGCGGTCATCTGGCCGTTCTTGTCATTTCTGAAGAACAGCCGTTCCGTTAGCTTTACGAGCGATGCACGGATGCCGAGTGGAAACAGATATCCTTTGTAGACGACCTCGACCTCGATATCGCGACCCAAGGTGGTGACTTGTCGCCAACGCTCGACGGAGAACGAGTCGAAGAGCGGCAGCCGACCCTGATCCCGTAGCGCTGCGGCCGGCGGGTGGAAGGCGGTGTCGAGGTTGAGCGAGCCGCCGCGCCCCGTCAGCCTGAGCGCGGTGACATTGAGTGGCTCAGGCATGTAGATCGCCGAAAGGTCCTGCTGCGACCCGTCGGCGCCCGGAGTTCGTGCGAGTCCCTTGAGCGCATAATCCTTCGGCGGCTCGATCTGCGAGGTGTCGATGATGCGGAACGCGGAGCTACGCTTGCCGATGACCGGCATGCCGAAGACCGAGGAGAGCGCGACGATCTCGTGCCTGTCGTAGGAGTCGAGCGCCAGCCTGGCTTTCGCAGCCCCGTCGAGGCCGTCGCGCGGCACGTCCCAAGGCGCGAAATGCCCGCGCTTGGGCGCGGGCATCCCGGAGAAGACCTCCGGGTTGAAATCGGGCGACCAGACCGCCCGTAGTTGTGGTGGGCGGTTTTCCAGATCGAGCTGCGCCGACCATAATGGCGGCTGAACGCTCCAGGAAGCGCCGGCACCGCTGTCTTGCGCCGGTGCAAAGAGGGCGTCCGGTATTGGGCGAGACGTCAGGAACCTGCCGAACTGGCTCGGAGAAAGGACCAGACGGGAGGGCAATTCAATCGCGGTCTCGTCTGCCTCCGGCGCGCGTAGCGACATGCGAATATCGGCCAGCCGCCCCTCGATGGACCGCCCCGGCATGATGCCGTGGTGCGCGAGAATGCGTGCCGCGTCGCTTTCCGCCTCGCGAAGGCGCGGGTGGGCTTGCCGTCCTCCCGGAAGCGTTTCGAGTGTCTCGGCCCGGCGCGTCACCGAGAGATCGTACCGTCCCCAATCGGTCAGCTCGTCCAGGCAAAAATCCAGGTCCGGATTCAGGTCGTCGAAGGTAAGGCTGAAGACGAGCCGTGACGGCCCCGATAGCCGGGCCGGCGTGATGGCTTCGAACTCTTCGCGCTGGTTCATCCCCGCATGCAGCGCGGAAACAAGGCCTTCGAACGCGTGCTGCTCGGTGCTGCCGGTGAGGCCGCGTGCGATTTCGAGAAGGCGTTTCGCGCCGGGATACGCCGCGGGCAGTGCCGCGGGGTTCTCTTTGAGCGCGGAAAAATCGCCGCTCTTGTCCGGTTTTGCCTTAGTCAGCTCACTGTATAGCGCCGTAGCGCGTCCGAACGCCTCGGTTCGACGCGCCATCTCGGCGCGCAAGACTTCGCGAATTTCCGGCCGCCAGTCCGCGATCGGCTTGCCGATGACGTCGCCGTATCGTTCCTCGATCTCGTGCCGCAGGTTTGTGGGAGGATCGATCGTCGGGAGCCCGGCGATCTGAGCTTCCAGCCTGGCGCGCGGATCGGCCTTGCGCTTCGCCTCGGCCGAGTACCGGGCCAGATCGAGCAACACGCGCCGTGCATCGGGATCGAGCTCGAGCGGGTGCGTGCCGATAAAGATGCGCTGATTGTCAGGCAAACGAGACCATCGCGCTCGGATGGAAGCCACGATCTTGTCCGGCTCTGGCGGCGCGGCGAACTCGCCTACCTCGGTTTTGAACCGTTCCAGCAGTTCCTGAAAATCGCGAAATGCGACGACGGACGATCGGACGTCAGGGTGTGAATGACTACCAAGAGCAGCCGCATCTGTTTGAAGCTGCTGGCGCACCACGGGCTCATTGAGCTTTCCGTTCTGGGCCTCCTCGGACAGGCGCGCGAAGTAGCCATCCGGATCAGCGATCCACATCGGTGATGCAGGCAGCGAAACGCCGTCATTGATCTGGCGTGCATAGGCGTATTCGGCAACGTGTTGCGGAGGGAAATGCACCAGCAGCCGCGGACGGCTGTCGTTGCGGCGTGCGGGCTCGCCTTGCTCGCCCTTGCTGACGGTGATGCCCGCGCCGATGAGGTTGGCCGCCGGCGTGATACGGGCAAAGCGACCGTTGTCATTGAGGGGCTGGCCGAACTCGAGGACGAGATCGCGGAAGCCAAATGCCAGGGCGAGTTGGTCGCTGGGGCGGCGCACCGTCAACCGCGCACCGTCGAGAGCGAGCCGAACCGGCGGGCGTGCGCCGCTCGTCATGGTGCGAGGAGGCGTGCCGATTTCGATCCAGCCTCGGAGGCCGGCAAAGCCGATCTCCTTCGACACGCCGTCTATCTGGAGCCCGACCTCCGTGCCCGCCACGTCGATGCGGCTCCAAAGGCCTTCCGGGTTCGTTGTCCCCCGGCGATCGGGGAGTGGCAGGCCGACATGCGTGAGAAGCGCGCGCGCCGCGAAATGAGTGAGACGGTTTTGGGCGATCTCGGCAACGAAATGGGTCAAGCCTCGCTCGGGGCGTGCGATGTCGGAGATCGTTTGGACGGCCGGCTTTTTGAGATGCGACGCTGGCGGCAGCGGTTGCGGCGGAGCTGCGCCGCCGGCGGGAGCAGCCGCTGCGTCCGGTACCGGAGCCGGGGCCAGAGGCTCGGGGTCGCCGGATAGTTCAAAGCCGCCATAAGCGGTGTCGAGCTTGAAGGGCTTTGATGACAACCGCGCTCTGAGGCGATCCTGGAAAACGGCCTTTCCATTATCCAGCCGAGCGCGCTGACGCGTCAGCACGGCCGCTGAGAGCGGAAATCGACTTTCTGGTACTTTGCTGCCGTGGCGCAAGAGGGCTTCGCCGCTGGCCTGGAGCAGCGCGACGGTATCGTCCGGGGTGCCCCAATGACGGAATGCCAAGCGCGCATTCTTAAGCGCATTGTCCTTGTCGAAATCGGGCTCGAAGAAGAGTTGGTGATCGCCTTCAGTGTTGAGCTGGTATGCCCGGCGAGCGTGCGACAGCTCTGCTGTCGCGGCCCATTCGATTGCACGCGCGTGGCCGACGAGTGCGTAGTCGGCGCTATGCCGGGCGGCGCGGCTCTCCTCTGCCTGAATCTGCGCGCCCGCGCCCGCATCGGAGCGCACCCGCTCAAGGTCGAGATGATGAAAGATCAAGGCGCCCTTGAAGGCCCAGAAACCTTCCTTCGAGCTCAGTGCCCACCGACCTGCCGCACTCAGCGAGAGCGTCGCGGTCGGTGCGCTTGCGCCGCTGATGCGTTGTCCGAACATCCGCTGGGTGAGCTTGTCGAGCTTTCCCTTGTCCCGGAACGTGAACTCCGCAAGATTGCCCGGGCCTTCCGAGAAGAACGTCGCGACGTCCAATTTGGTCTCGACGCGGGTCCTGTCGCCAAGGTCGATCTCGATCTTCAATTTTGCCGTGCCGGCCTCGTCAACAATTGTGAAATTCAGCGCGAAAGTTTTCTCCTCGGGACTCCCGGAGCCCAGGAAGGCAGCTTTTGGGGCGGAAAACGAAGATAGCCGTCCGGTCGCATCCCGGCCGAACACGAAGGAGGCGTCACTGCCGCCGAACAGCGCCGGCGCGAGCTTGCCGACGGTTTCATAGCGGTAGGCGCGCTCCTTTTTATCGGTTTCGAACGCCGTGACGATCTGAATCTCGGCCTCGAGTCGGGCGCCTCGCTGGATGCTATCGGGCGAGGGCGACGGCCGGCGTGCGAAAAGTCGAAAAGCCGGGGAAGGAGGATTGGCCTCAACCGCGCCGGCCGCGCCCGCAGCAATCGCGGCGCCGACCGCGGCAATGCCACCGACGACGACGCGCCGGTCGACCATCATTGTGCCGGTGGAATTTTGTTCCGGTACCGGCACGATGTCAGAATGTCCCGCCCTCTCATCCACGCGCGCCCCCCGAGTGTAGTGTGGTGCCCGTACAAAGTAAAAATAGAGGCTTGCGTTCGCTATCGAGTCAACTAGTATTTGGTTGGACCGCAAAAACTCAACTTAAATGACATGCGAGTCAGTATGGTCTTCCCCAGGCGGATGAAATGGATGCCGGCTGCCTTTGCGTCGGCGATTGCTGCAACTGCCACGTATGCGCAGACGCAGCCAGCTGGGAAGGTCGTTCCTGGCACTGGAACCAGTTGCGATGCAGCAAAGGCCTATGTCAACGGTCCGTTGACTGCGCAAATGACTGCACTTGCGAAGGGGAGGGACGCAGGACGAGAAGAGCGTGTCAAGCAAGCGAAGGCTCTATTCGAGAAGGAGATTTCTGAGCTCGACAAGAGCTGGAGTAAATTTGACGATACGAAGAAGAAATATGCGGCTGGGCGGGCCGTGCTTATGGTTATTGCGTTCGTCGCCGGAAAATCCGCTAGGTCTGCCCAATCGGTAGCGGGGGCCACGGAAGCTGAAAAGCAGGTTTTGGAAGGCCTGCAGAAAAAGTCGGATGCACTCTCGACTGCCGTGCTCAAGGCCGGGGTCGGAGAAAAGGTCGATGTCGGTGACCTCGCCGATATCGCGATACCTAGCTATCTCATGCTTGGCTCACCGATCGGCGTCGGCATCGTCACCGTGGCGCTTGCTGCGAAGGGCGCTAGCGACGTGGCTTTGGACGTTGCGGATTACTATTTGGCGAGGGACACTTACACTAAGTCGGTCGATGACCTGCGGAAGCAAATCACTCGGCTTTCCGAAAAATCCACCGATGAGAAGACCGCGCGCCTGAAGCAATTTAAGGACGCCGTCGTCGCTGCTTGTCGATAATCTTGTGTGTCGACCCTATGCAGGTTGAGCCAGTGCTTCAGGGCCCTGCCAATGCGTCATCCCTTCAACGCCTGTGACTAGATGACCGACAATTTTTGGGATTCCGTGGGTGAGCCAGATGAACCGATTCTTCGTATGGGGTGGCATAATGCTGTTGGCCTCTGCATTCCCAGCAGTGGCTGTCGAAAAGAAATACATTGACAAGAAGATGAGATCGGAATCTGTCGAATATAGTATTGGTCTTGCAGCACAACGTGGGGACCTCGGTCATGCTTTTGTCATTTGGAACAAAGGCGACGATGCCGCAAGATTGACAATTCAGCAGGCTGTTGGATTTTATCCGACTGTAGATACAAAAAGTATGAGGCGGTATTTGGATCGAAGCCTGGTAAAATATTCGACGATGCGAGTGAGAAGCCAGATTATGTCTTATATGTCTCGGTGAATTCCGATTCTTATGAACGAGCTCGGCAGGTGTATGATAAATGGTTATCTAGAGGTAATTATCAGCTTGGGTTCAATGATTGTACGACATTTGCGTCCGAGATAGGCGCTGCGCTGAATCTTAAGATGCCGAATAGGCTATTTGCTCCGTACCCCATTGACTATATCAAAGCGGTGGCCTCAGCGAACTGAAATGCTGGGGGATGGGTAAGCGACTGAAATGGGGCCCTTCTTCGAGCGCCTCACCCTCGTGAGAATATGCCCGTTTAGGAGCGGATCCATTGTCGCGCTCCGAAATTACATTATCAGAGCCCCTTGACGAACTGCCCGTCAAGTGCGGCAGCAAAGGCCTCGTAGCGCTTGCCAGCTTTGACGCAAGCGACTTGAGCGGCGGACTCCTCCAGCAATGCTGGCGAATGATCACTGCCAGTAACCCGACGGTGATACCGCCTTCCCGCTCCGACCGGGTCATGCGCCGATCAGGCTGGTCGAGGCGCTTGTCGATGACCGCTGCGTACCATTCGGCAGCGTTAAGCGCTAGGAAAGAGGCCACCGCCGGCTCGGCGATCCGGGCAATGACCGATCGCGCCGCGTGCTTGACAAGCAACGCCATCACGCCCGGGTGAAGATAGATGAAAGACCTGCGCCTTCTTGTTGTGTGCGGTCATTGCGATCACAGCTCCATGCCATCGGCAGTGTTCATGGAACCCGACCAGATTCGGCGAGGCGCCGCGGCCATGCGGCCACGTGCATGCCATGCTGCGTATGCTGTGAATCATGATGCGGCGGCGACTACGCGCGCGCGGGCGCACAGGAGGTCTGTTTGGCTTAGCGGCCGCCGTTTGACGCGAGCTGGTCCAACATCCGGCGCTTGGCAGTTTTCGCAGGTGCTTGATACGACTCGGACGCCCGCCACCGGACCACTGATCAGTAATGCAAAACCGAACAAGACCTCCTCACCTGGATGAACCGACTCTCGTTGAGACAGGCCACAATATGGATGCAGACGACAGGTACTGGACAGGTAGAGATGGCGGACTCGATGTCGATAAGATGGCGGCCCAAGCGTACGCCTCAGAGATCGTTCTTCAGCAGATTTTGCTTCCTATCATCAATAGCCATAAGGCCACGAAAGGGCCAAAACTCGAAGGGCGTATGAACAGCGCGCTTCGAGCATTGCTTGCTGCTGAGACGCCGCCTGGTCGTAGCGTCTCACTAACAGACGAGAAGATCCTATTTCGTGTCGGCCAGAAATTTCACCGCGCGTGGGATCGCAAAAATCAGAACAATTTACAGATCGGTAAATTGTGCAGGGAAGCCCTTGAGGAATTGGATGGTTCTTTTGTCTCGAAGGATGCTGAGGCAAGGAAATCCACTGTGGACCGCCTGAAACAGAAGTTCGAGGATCAACTCGATTTTTATTGTTCCGTTGGTTCCGCGCTCGTCGATTACGATTTTCGCAGCAGGGAAGCGACCGTCGCACGAATTCTGGAGCTTTTTCGCGAGCTCGGACTCGTCAAGGGTGAAAACTGAGCTGATTTCACCCGCGATCACAGCGCCGGACTTGTCCAATTAGGTGGCTTCCTCTGTTCCGGGAGCCATTCGTGGACAAACTTCTCACCATTCAGCAGGCGGCTGACCTCGTCGGCGCAAAACCCTGGCAGGTCCGCCGGGCCGTCAATCGCGGCCTGATTCCCCATTTTGCCCCGTTCAATTCGCGGAAATTCGTCCGTCTTTCGGATGTGCTCGCCGTGATCGAAGCGTCGCGCAAGGGAGGTCAGTCGTGAAGAAAAAAGACATCCCGATCACGGTCCTCGACGAAGATCAGACCTCGCTGCGCCCGCCGGGCGAGCCGGGCTCGCTGATGAATCTGCTGCTCGCGGCGGGCACTCACAAGATCGTCCGGCCACGGGAAGGCGTCGTTCTGGTCGTGCCGGTCGACGCTGAAAACATCGACGAGGCCTTCGTCGTGAGGCGGAGGCGCGGCGATGGCGCTTGATATTCGGGGCGACACCGATGCTGCTATCAAATTCCTTGTGGCCCTCCACCCGGAGGGCCTTTGGCCTCTCGCGGCCATCAAGCCCACCGGCGAGCCTCCGACCGGTCGGGTCTTCGCGCCCCACGAACGCGAGCAGGCTGCCGGCTGGATCGATGCGCTCCAGGGCGTCGCCGGCCTCTATTACAGCGTCAACGAAGTGCGCTCGGACTTCCGCGGCGTGAAGGCGACCAAGGCTGACATCGTTGCTGCCCACTATGCCCATGTTGACATCGACCACATGGACGGCCTTCAGCGCCTGCGTGCCTACAAACTCCCGCCCTCGCTGATCGTCTTCTCCGGCGGCGGCTATCAGGCCTTCTGGAAATTCGCCGAGCCGACGACGGACCTCGACCGCGTCGCGCGCATCAATCGCCAGCTTGCTGCCGATCTCGGCGGCGACAACTGCCACAACATCGACCGGATCATGCGGCTGCCGGGCACGATCAACCTGCCGAACGCAAAGAAGCGCAAGGCCGGCCGGGTGCCGACGCTCGCCTATGTGGTCGAGGGGGTCTGAACCATGCGAACCTATCGACTCGATGAATTCACTGAATTCCGAGAGCCGGGCCCGCTTGTTTCCTCCGCGGCGGCCGTCGCCGCGCCGGATGCGGCTTCCATAGCCCTTGTTAGCATCGATCAGCTCCCCGCCTCGGTTTCGGAGGAAATCCGGCGCCTGATCATGCAAGGCGACGATCTCGATCATCGCATCGGCACGGAAGACGCCCGCTTCCCGTCGCGTAGCGAGGCGGTGTTCTGCGTCGCCTGCGCGCTCGCCCGCGCGGGCTGGGGCGAAGCGATGATCGCCGGGCTCCTGCTGAACCCTGCCTGCGGCATTTCCGAGTCGATCTTGGAAAAGAGCGCGCCTGGGAAATATGCCCTTAAGCAAGCCCGCTCGGCCCTGATCGCCGTCAGCAACGGCTGGCCCGACGTGACGGCGAAGGGCAACCCTCGGCCGACGCTGCGCAACGCTATCGTGGCCTTTCAGCGTCTCGGTGTTCAGGCCTCCGAGGACATCTTCCGGCGCCGGAAGATGGTGCAGGGTCTGAAGCTGGAGGTGTTCCAGGGCGAAATGACCGACGATATCTCGGCGGTGCTCCGCAAGGCCGTGCTCGATGAGTTCGGCTTTGATCCGGGCCGTGAGCACGTCCGCGACGCCCTGCACATGATGGCGCTCGAGAACCGTTTTCACCCGATCCGCGATTACCTGTCGGGGCTGGAATGGGACGGCCGGCTTCGGATGGACACCTTCCTCATCGACTATTTCGGCGCCGAGGACACGCCACTGAACAGGGCGATTTTACTCGGTTATAAACAAGGATCGTCCTGAGCCGGAGTATGAGGCCGCGCAGCAGGCTCGGCGCATGTTCTACTGCCGGCCGATTCATGGCGTCTTGGCTCTTCTGGCGCACTTCGCACGTCAGGGCGACACGGAGGGCCTTGACGCCCTCCTTCGTGAGAAGCTGGGAATCACCAGCTTTCACTCCGCGCTCGCTCACTTCAAGGAGCCGTCGTGGTTCAATCACGCCAACTGGAAAAAGGCCCACTCCGCGGAATTGGCGGCGCCAGGGCGTGGTCGGCGCGCCTATACCGAGCTTGCTGATCAGGCCCGGGATCTCTGGGGCGCCCGAGGTCCGGCCGGCACTTGTGCACGCAAGCTTCTGAATGCAGCGTTTCATCCTTTGGCGCTTACTGGAAAGGTGGTGGACGACTATCGGGACAAGCCGAAGACTGAAGCTCAGCTTGCATGCTTCCTCCGGGACGCCTCGGCGCTCAAGCAGTTTGCCGCGACCTACGCCAACGATCAGGAAGTGTTCGCCGCGCTCGAAGCCGCCGACATCTCGGATCTCTTTCGGGACATGATCGTTTGGGTCACCCGCACGAATGACGCGACCGGCGACGTGAGTTTTGGCGACCTTTCAGACGGCGAGCGCCAGCTGCTAATGGTGCTTGGCCTGATCCGCGTCTCACGTGGCAAGGAAGCGTTGTTTCTGCTCGACGAGCCTGACACCCATTTGAACCCAGCTTGGCAGCTGAACTACCTGGAGCTGATCGCCGACTGGACCGGCGTTGCAGCTGACCGGGACAAATGCCAGATCATTCTCACCTCGCATAATCCGCTCACAATTGCTGCGTTGGAGGCCAAACAGGTCCGCGTCATGTTAGTGAGCGACGATGACGCGGTAACAGTGAAGGCACCCTTTGTTGATCCACGCGGTCTTGGTTTCAGTGGCGTTCTCACCAATATTTTCGGTCTTTCATCATCGCTGGATCGCCCCACGCAAGAATTGATAGACAAACGCAACGAACTTGCGCGCTCAGAGGAACTGTCGCCGGCCATGGCGAGGGAATTTGAGAAGATCAACGCAGAACTTCGACACCTCGGCTTCCTCTATGAAGAGCGCGATCAGCTCTATAGCCAATTCCTTCGGCAATTGGACAATGTGGAGCTAGCCGACGCACCAATCTTGACGCCTGAACAGCTGCGTCAGCGAGAAGAAGAATCACTTGAGATCGTTAAAGAGATTTTGAGGCGAAAATGATTTATGTTCATCGAGATTGGACAAAAGTCTCAAATGAAAAGATCGATTATCTTAAATCACTCGCCGATGAGCTAAAAAAGATTGATGATAAAGCCACTCGTAAGAAATTTATAGACGAGAACAAAGGCGCGTGGTCGACAGTCAGAGAAGAACTCTCACCAATGTCGTATAATAAATGCTGGTATACTGAGTCCAGGGAATGCGTTTCTCGATATCACACTGATCATTATCGGCCGCACGGCCGCGTGAAGCAGGCTGAGAAGATATACTCGGAAGGGTATTGTTGGCTAGCTTTCGATATCGAGAATTACAGAATTGTTGGGATGTTATCAAACACGCAAAATCAAGAATATTCTGACGAGACAGTCGGCAAGGGCGATTGGTTTCCGCTTCAAAATCCTGCTTCCCGAGCAACTTGGGAAAATCGCGATCTAGGGGGTGAGACGCCAGTCCTTCTCGATCCGACCGATCTCGACGACGTCGAGAAGATCCTTTTTAATGACAATGGGGAAGCTGTCCCACGCCCAGAGCTGCCAGACGCTGAACAGGAGCGAGTCCAGGAGGCGATACGGCATCTTGGGATCAATCAAAGTCAGTTAAATGGCTCGCGCCGGGGCAAGTGGCGGGAATGCCTCCGCCGAATCAACAAGTACGACCGCTTCTTTCTAAAGCAGAAGGGGGAGCGAACGGCGGAAGAGAATGAAACGCTGAGGGAAATCACCGAAGAACTCGTTACCATGGCGTTGTCTCAATCTGAATTTAGCGCAGCAATGCGCTGCTGCCTCGAAAGTCGCCGTCTGGGAAAGCTCGTCGTGCGCGATGAACTCCTTCCCCTCAAACTTGAAATGTAGGGCAACCACCCGCTTCATCGGGACTATGACGCGTAGCTGACCGAGACTGCCTACTAATGCGCTGCTAGCGTCACACCGTTCCGACCAATTACACTGCGCGGAACGTTGAGCACGACCATCGTAGCGCGCGCATGTTCACTCGCACCCGCATTTTTTGCGGTGGCACCGGCAGACCGTTATCAAGATTCGGAGGTGGCGGTATGCCAGCACCGCTGAGATACCTTCGGAGCCTAAGCTGTAACCAGAGTGTAACCGCGGTCTTTCGCAGCGCCTCGAAAGCCTTCCGGATCGCCAGGCGCCCAAAAAGCAAAAAGCGCCGGGAAACCCGACGCTTACGTGCCTCTCAAGCCTTGAGATTGTCTGGAGCGGGCGAAGGGATTCGAACCCTCGACCCCAACCTTGGCAAGGTTGTGCTCTACCCCTGAGCTACACCCGCATCCGAGACAGTCGCGCCGTGTTGGCGGCGCGGCCGGTTTATTGCCCAACGGGACGAGAAGCGCAAGCGCCTTATTGCAATTTTCTGATGGTCGCGTGACAGGCCCGCAAAACCGCCGAAGAAACAGTGCCATAGCGCGGGCAAGCGCTGGATGCGCCTTCAGCTCTGTCCCGCCAGCGATATGATGGAAAAGCAGCTGTTATCCTGGGCGAGTCGGGCGCCATCTCGACGCGAGCGATGTCGCGTCGCTCTATGCCGCGCGGGGCGATGCGAAGGGGCATCTGACCTGTTTCACGCCTGGCATCGCTTGCCTGCGCCGGCCGGCGGCCTTAGGCATCGCGCAGCTTCCCTGTCCTGACCGGCCGAGCATGCCCACGCCTCTCACTCCCGACGCTCTCATCGCCAAGCTCGATGAGCTCGGCATCAAGACCGAGCGCATCGACCATGTCGCGGTCTTCACCGTCGCCGAATCGAAGGAACTGCGCGGCAAGGTTCCCGGCCATCACACCAAGAACCTGTTCCTGAAGGACAAGAAGGGCAGGCTCTTCCTGGTCTCGGCGCTGGAGAGCACGCGGATCGACCTGAAGCGGCTGCACGAGCGGCTTGGCGCCAGCGGGCGGCTGTCCTTCGGCTCTGCCGAGCTGCTGATGGAGACGCTCGGGGTGACGCCCGGCTCTGTCACCGCCTTCGCCGTCGTCAACGATCGCGCCGGAGACGTCACCATGGTGCTCGATGCCGCGCTGATGGATGGCGAGCGCCTGAATTTCCATCCTCTGGTCAACACTGCGACGCTCGGCATCTCCAGAGACGATATGCTCGCCTTCCTGCGTGCGGTCGGGCACGAGCCGATGATCATTGACCTTCCGACACCGCCGGATGATGGACAGAACGGCTGAAGCCACCCATCTATGGGGTGGCCCGCCATGCGGGCATCAGGTTTTTTCGATTTCCACGTCGACAGAGTGCTAGGTGAAGGACGAGCCATGCTGGTCAATGGCGATGCGGCCCCGGCAAAGGGGCTGATCAAGGACACGACGACGCAAGGCTTCCGCCAGGACGTCATCGCCGAATCGATGAACCAGCCGGTGCTGGTCGATTTCTGGGCGCCCTGGTGCGGCCCGTGCAAGCAATTGACCCCGGTGATCGAGAAGGTGGTCAACGAGGCCGGCGGCAAGGTCAAGCTGGTCAAGATGAACATCGACGAGCATCCGGCGATCGCAGGCCAGCTCGGCATCCAGTCGATTCCGGCGGTGATCGCCTTCCAGCGCGGCCAGCCGATCGACGGCTTCATGGGCGCGCAGCCGGAGAGCCAGGTGAAAGCCTTCATCGAGAAGCTCGTGGGGCCGATGGGGCCCGGGCCGATCGAGGAGGTTCTGGCGGCTGCGGCGGAGGCTTTGGAGGCGGGCGACGCGGCAGGCGCAAGCGAGCTCTATGCCGAGGTGCTGGCGGCCGAGCCCGAGAACATCACGGCGATCGCCGGCATGGCGCGCCTGCATCTCGACGCCGGCGATATCGAGGGGGCCAAGGGCTTCCTCGCCATGGTGCCGGAGGCGAAGGCGCAGGATCCGGCGGTGGCGGCGGTCCGGGCCGCGGTCGAGCTCGCCGAGCAGGCAGCCTCGCTCGGCGATACCGCCGAGCTCGAGGCCAAGGTCGCGGCCAACCCCAAGGACCATCAGGCCCGCTTCGATCTCGCCTTGGCGCTGAATGCGCGCGACAAGCGCGAGGAGGCGGTCGACCATCTGATCGCGATCATCAAGGCCGACCGCACATGGAACGATGACGGCGCGCGCAAGCAACTGCTGCAATTGTTCGAGGCCTGGGGGCCGATGGACGAGCACAGTGTTGCCGGTCGTCGCAAGCTATCGGTCCTGCTGTTTTCGTGAGGAGAGAGGAGCGCACGCTGATGGGCATGAACGCGGTCTATTCCGGGCCTGAAGACTGCCCGGCGGTGATCCCGCTGTTTCCGCTCGCCGGCGCGCTTCTGCTGCCGCGCGGGCAGATGCCGCTCAACATCTTCGAGCCGCGCTATCTTGCCATGATCGACGATGCGCTGCGCACGCACCGCGTCATCGGCATGATCCAGCCGGAGCCGGACAACGGACGCCAGGCGCAGGTGCCGCCGCTGCTGCAAGTCGGCTGCATCGGCCGGATCACGCAGTTCGCCGAGACGGGCGACGACCGCTACGTCATCACGCTGACCGGCATCTCGCGCTTCCGGCTGGAGGAGGAACTTTCCGTCACCACGCCCTATCGCCAAGGCCGGGTGTCCTATGGCGATTTCGCCGTCGATTTCGAGGCGCGTGCCGGCGAGGACGAGGTCGACCGCACCGGCCTCATCAAGGCACTGCGCAGTTTCGCCAAGGCGAACGAGCTCAAGATCGACTGGAAGGGCGTCAACGAGGCGCCGAACGAGGCGCTGGTCAACGCGCTGTCGATGATGTGTCCGTTCGGGCCGCGCGAGAAGCAGGCGCTGCTTGAGGCCCCGAGCTTGAAGACCCGGGCCGAGGTGCTGGTCGCGATCACCGAGATCGAGTTGGCGCGCGGCGGCTCCGACCCGGACACGACATTGCAGTGAGCGCCGCGTCCCTGCCTGCCGCCAGCGATCAGCCCGCGACCTATCCGCCGCGGCGCTCGGTCGTCGCCTGGATCTTCTTCGACTGGTCGGCGCAGCCCTTCTTCACCCTCGTCACCACCTTTGTCTTTGCGCCCTTCTTCGCCTCGGCCCTGGCGAGCGACCCGGCGGAGGGGCAAGCGCTCTGGGGCTATGCGACGGGCCTTGCCGGGCTCGCCATCGCGCTGCTCTCGCCGCTCCTGGGCGGCATCGCCGACCGCACCGGGCCGCGCAAGCCGTGGATCGCGGTGTTCGGCGCGATGCTGGTCCTGGGCTCAGGCATGCTCTGGTACGCCAAGCCCGGTTCGCCCTGGGCGGTGCCGATCGCGCTCGCCGGCTTCGTCATCGGCACGATCGGCGCCGAGTTCGCTACGACCTTCAACAATGCGATGATGACGCGGCTGGTGCCGCCGGAGCGGCTCGGGCGCCTCTCCGGCACCGGCTGGGCCGTCGGCTATCTCGGTGGCCTGGTCTCGCTGGCGCTGACGCTCGGCTTCCTCGCGGCCGATCCGCAGACCGGCAAGACATTGGCCGGCCTGTCGCCGCTGTTCGGGCTCGATGCCGCCGCTCGCGAGGGCGACCGCTTCTCCGGGCCGCTCACCGCACTCTGGTTCGTGATCTTCGTCACCCCGATGTTCCTGCTCACGCCGGACTCGCCGCGGACCGGCATCCCGCTGAAGGAGGCGGCGGCCGGTGGGTTCTCCCATCTCAAGGCGACGATCGCCGAACTGCCCTCGCTGCCCGGGCTCGGCCGCTTCCTGCTCGCGAACATGATCTACCAGGACGGGCTGGTCGCGCTCTTCGCCTTCGGCGGCATCTATGGCGCCGGCGTCTTCGGCTGGCAGACGATCGAGCTCGGTGTCTTCGGCATCCTGCTCACGGTCACCGGCACGCTCGGTGCCTGGGCCGGCGGCAAGCTCGACGATGCGATCGGCGGCAAAAAGGTGATCCTCGGCGCCATCGCCTGCCTGCTCTTCGCCTGCATCGGCATTCTCTCGCTCGGGCCGGGGCAGGTCGCCTTCGTCATCGAGGCGGCGCCGGCAGTGCCGGGCGACGGGCTTTTCGCCTCGCTGCCGGAGAAGGTCTATCTCGGGCTGGGTCTCCTGATCGGCTTGGTCGCCGGCCCCTTGCAGGCCTCTTCGCGCAGCCTGCTCGCGCGCATCGCGCCACCCGCCCGGATCGGCGAGTTCTTCGGACTGTTCGCACTCGCCGGGAAGGTGACCTCGTTCATGGGGCCGACGCTGGTCGCGCTGGCGACGACCGTTTTTGCGAGCCAACGCGCGGGCCTGGCGGTGCTGATCGGCTTCTTCCTGACAGGTGCGTGGCTGATCGCGGGCGTGAAGGTGAAACGGGGCGGCTGATCCGAGGCGCGAGGAACCCTCTCTTGGAAGGAGAGGGCAGGGTGAGGTGTGGGCGGTTTGACCAGTTCCGCGAGCGCTCACCGCGGCTACGGTGCAGCTAACGATTGCACTCCGAACACCTCACCCCTGCCCCTCTCCTTTCAGGAGAGGGGTTCCGTGTTGCGCCTTACGGCAGCGCCTTCAGATACCTGACCGGCCGGCCCGGGGCGGCGGCGTTCGCCGCGTGCACGATCGCGTTCGCGTCGATGCCGAAATGGCGGTAGAGGTCGGCGACGGTGCCGGTCTGGCCGAAATGCTCGACGCCGAGCGCCTTCTGCCGATGGCCGTGGACGCTGCCGAGCCAGGCCAAAGTCGCCGGATGCCCGTCCAGCACCGAGACGATGCCGCAATCGCGCTGGAGATCGCCAAGCAGGCGCTCGACATGGCTGGTCGCCTCATGGTTGCCGCGCTGGCGCGCCCGCTCGGCCGCCTGCCAGCCGGCATTCAGCCGGTCGGCCGAGGTGATCGCGAGCAGGCCGACATCGCGCCGGTCCTCGGCAAGCAGGCCGATAGCCTCGATCGCCTCGGGCGCGACAGCGCCGGTATAGGCGATGACGACGGAGGCATTCGGGCCGGGCTTCCGCAGCCAGTAGGCGCCGTCGATGATGTCGCGCTCCAGCTCCGGCGTCATGGCGCGCTTGGGCTGCTCGACCTGGCGGGTTGAGAGGCGCAGATAGACCGAGCCGCCGGTCTCGTCGCGCAGCCAGGTGCGCTCGTCCGGATCGCCCTCGCCATCCTTCTGCAGGTATTCGAACGACCAGCGCATCATCACCGCGAGCTCGTCGACGAAGGCCGGCTCGAAGGCGCAAAGCCCGTCCTGGCTCATGCCGATCAATGGCGTCGCGATCGACTGGTGCGCACCGCCCTCGGGCGCCAGCGTGACGCCGGCCGGCGTCGCCACGACCATGAAGCGGGCGTCCTGGTAGCAGGCATAGTTCAGCGCATCGAGCCCGCGCGAGATGAAGGGATCGTAGAGCGTGCCGATCGGGATCAGCCGCTCGCCGAAGATCGAGTGCGACAGGCCGAGCGCCGAGAGGTTGATGAACAGGTTCATCTCCGCAATGCCAAGCTCGATATGCTGGCCCTTCGGCGAGAACTCCCATTTCTGCATCGAGGGAATGCGCTCGTCCTTGAAGGTGTCGGCCATCGAGGCCCGCGCGAACAGGCCACGCCGGTTGACCCAGGGGCCGAGATTGGTCGAGACCGTGACGTCCGGCGCCGTCGTCACGATGCGGTCGGCGAGCGGGCCGCCGAGCTTCGCCAACTCGTCCAGCACCTTGCCGAAGCCCATCTGCGTCGACATCGTCGCCTGGATGCCGGCTTCGAGCTTGGCCGGGACCGGCAGGGCCGGAGCCGAATGGCGCCGGCGGCCTTGGGCGAAGAACGGCACCTTGTCGAGGAAGGCGCGGACCTCCTTCTCGGGCAGCGCCAGCCCCTCGAACATGTCCCATTCATGGCCGGGCCGGACCTTGTTGGCGGCCTTGAAGCCTTCCATCTGCTCCTTGGTCATCAGGCCGGCATGGTTGTCCTTGTGCCCGGCCAGCGGCAGGCCGAAGCCCTTGACCGTATAAGCGAGGAAGCAGACCGGCCGGTCATGCGTGATGCCCTCGAACGCCTCGAGCAGCGAAGGCAGGTCGTGGCCGCCGAGATTGCACATCAGCGCCGAGAGCTCGGCATCGGAGCGCGTCTCGATCAGCCTGGTGACCGGGCCCTGGTCGCCGAGATCGTCCATCAGCCGCTTGCGCCAGGCGGCGCCGCCCTGGAAGGTCAGGGCCGAATAGAGCTGGTTCGGGCAGGAATCGATCCAGGCCTTCAGCCGCTCGCCGCCCTTCTCCTTGAACGCCGCCTGCTGCAGCGAGCCGTATTTCAGCGTGACGACGTCCCAGCCGAAGGCGCGGAACATCTGCTCGATCCGGTCATAGAGGCCCTCGCGGACGACGGCGTCGAGCGACTGGCGGTTATAGTCGATCACCCACCAGGTGTTGCGCACGCCATGCTTCCAGCCCTCCATCAGGGCCTCGAAGATGTTGCCCTCGTCGAGCTCGGCATCGCCGATCAGCGCGACCATGCGGCCCTCGGGCGCGTCCTTGCCCCAGCCATGCGCCTTCACATAATCCTGGACCAGGGAGGAGAAGAGCGTCTGCGCGACACCGAGGCCGACCGAGCCGGTCGAGAAATCGACGTCGTCGATGTCCTTGGTGCGCGAGGGATAGCTCTGCGCGCCCTTGTAGCCGCGGAAGTTCTCGAGCTTCTCCCGCGTCTGCAGGCCCATCAGATAGTTGATGGCGTGGAAAATGGGCGAGGCGTGCGGCTTCACCGCGACCCGGTCCTGCGGCTTCAGCGCGGCCATGTAGAGCGCCGTCATGATCGTCGCCAGCGAGGCCGAGGAGGCCTGGTGGCCGCCGACCTTCATCCCGTCCTCGTTGGCGCGGATGTGGTTGGCGTTGTGGATCGTCCACGAGGCCAGCCAGAGAATCGTCTTCTCAAGCTCGGCGAGGATGGGCAGACGGGGATCGGACATCGCGGTGCTCCTTGGGCCGGGACATCATGCACAATTGCCTTGGGGAAGGCAGCTAAAGACCGCCTCGCCGGCTGACGGAATTGGCGGTTTCCGCTAAGCTGTCATGACGAGGCGAGGGAAAATGCCAGAGTTCAAGCTCGACGAGATCGATCGCCGCATCGTCCAGGCCTTGCAGGTTGACGGTCGCATCAGCGTTCAGGAACTGGCCGGCAAGGTCGGGCTCTCGCCCAGCCCCTGTGCCAGGCGGGTGCGCCTGCTGGAGGAGGCCGGGATCATCGAGGGCTATGTCGCCATCGTGAACCAGGAGAAGCTCGGCCTGCCCGTCTCGGTCTTCGCCTCGATCAAGCTGGAGCGCCAGCGCGAGGAGGAGCTCGACCGCTTCGCCGCGGCGGTGTCGCGCTGGCCCGAGGTCGCCGACTGCTATCTGATGACCGGGCAGCGCGACTATCTCCTGCGCATCATCGTCAGCGATCTCGCCGCTTATGAGCGCTTCCTCAAGGACAAGCTGACAAGGCTCGATAACGTCGCCTCGATCGAATCGAGCTTCGCACTCGGGCGGGTGAAGCGCTCCTATTCGGTGCCGGTGGAGCTGGGGCGGGGCTAGGTGGTTCGCGCGTTTCCGAAGCGTGTCCGGTATTCGCCCGGCGCGACGCCATAACGGCGCAGGAAGGCGCGGCGCAGGCGCTCGTCGTCGCCGAAGCCGGCGCGCACCGCGACCTGCTGGATGCCGATATCCGTTTCTTCCAGCAGATCGCGTGCGAGGTCGAGCCGGACCGCCTCGACCGCCTTGGCAGGGCTGATGCCGGTCTCCTGCGCATAGACCCGGGCGAAATGGCGTGGGCTCATCGCCATCACGCGGGCAAGCTCCGGCACCGAGAGGTCGCCGGCGGCGTGCTCGCGCATATGGGCGTGCAGGGCGTCGAAGCGCCCGGCGGCATCGCGCGACTGGCGCTGCAATTCGCCGCTGAACTGTGCCTGGCCGCCGGGGCGCTTGAGATAGAGCACGAGGTCGCGGGCCAGATCGAGCGCGGTCTTGCGGCCGAGATCCTCCTCGACCATGGCGAGCGCCATGTCGATCCCGGTGGAGACGCCGGCCGAGGTCCAGATCCTTCCATTGCTGACGAAGATTGCGTCCGGCCTGACCGTCGTCGCCGGATGGGCCGTGCTCAGGCGCTCGGTGTATTCCCAATGCGTCGTCGCCTCGCAGCCGTCGAGCAGGCCGGCGGCGGCGAGGATGAAGGCGCCGAGACAGATCGAGCCGAGGCGGCGGACCTTGCCGCTCTGATCGCGCAGGAAGGCGAGCAGCGCCGCCGAGCCGGCAGCGTCCAGCGCCGAGCGCCCGCCTGAGACCAGCAACGTATCGATTGGCCGGGCCGCAGCCTCGGCGAGGCGGATGCTCGGCAGCGGCACGCCGGCATCGGTCTCGACCGGGCCGCCGTCCTCGGAGGTCAGGATGATCTCATAGACCGCGCTGCCGTCGGCGCGTTTCGCGTCGTTGAAGACCTGCAGAGGGCCGGTGACGTCGAGCAGCTTGGTGCGCGGGAAGAGCACGATGACGACGCGGATCGGCGTCGTGAGAGTGGTGGCAGGAAACGAGGTCATCTTGTCATTTATGACATCGTCCCCTCATGGCATCCAGTCCCTGCGACGAGAGGGAAAGACGCCATGCTGGAGCTGCGGCCGAACTGCGAACTCTGCGATTGCGACCTGCCGCCAAACTCGCTGGAGGCGCGGATCTGCAGCTATGAATGCACCTATTGCGCGGAGTGCGCCGAGAAGACGCTCGAAAACGTCTGCCCGAGCTGCGGCGGGGGCTTCGTGCAGCGGCCGATCCGGCCGGTTGGCGACTGGGGCGGGCTTGGCCTTGGCCTGGCGAACCGCCCCGCCGGCACGAAGCGACACCATTCGCAATGGACGCAAGAGCAGCGGCGCGAGCGGACCGAGCTGCTCCGCAACACGCCGCCGCAGGAGCGTTGACGCTCAGCGCCGCTCGAAATCGCGATGGACGTCGTGGGTGACGATCCCCGCGCCATCCGGCGGGATCGTCAGCCAGTCCTTGCGGGTCAGCGTCTGCTTGGTGTCCTCGTAGCCGGAGTGCCAGTGGTCGCTCATCGAGGTCCGCGAGAACTCGTGGTCCTTGGCATGGCTCTCATAGCTCTTCTGCTGGTAGATCAGCTGCAGGATGGTGTGCTCGGGGATCAAGGCGAGCTCATCGCGGAGCTTGCGATCCTCCTCGCTCAGGGCGTCCTCGGGGATGTGACTGAGAGCGTCATGGGTCTTCTTCTTCCAGCCCTGCAGGGTCTGGAACAGGTCGGTGACCATGCGGGTGCGCGAGGAGTACATGATGTCCTTGTGGCGCCCCATGACGTCCTGCATTGTCCGCGGGATCGGGCCGCGCGAGGAGAACAGGTCGACCTGGAAGATCAGCGAGTTCAGCGTGTCCTCCTGGGCGAGCAGATGCGACAGCGGCGTGTTCGAGACGATGCCGCCATCCCAGTAATGCTCGGTGCCGATCTGGACGGTCGGAAATGCCGGCGGCAGGGCGCCCGAGGCCATGACGTGCTCGGGCGCGATCTCCTCCTGGGTGTTGTCGAAATAGACGAAATTTCCCGAGAGCGCGTTGACGGCGCCGACCGAGAAATGGACCTTCTTGCTGTTGATCAGGTCGAAATCGACCAGCTCGAGCAGGGTCTCGCGGAGCGGTGCGGTGTCGTAGAAGCTGGTCGCGTCGGTGGCTCCGGCCGGCGCCAGCCAGGCATTGGTGCGCCGCGGCTCGAAGAAGCCGGGCTGGCCGAGCATGGTGGTCAGGAAGGACGAGGTCGCATTGCGCGCCTGACGGAAGATGTCGCCCTCGGGCGTGAACCACCAGACCTTGCGGTCGGTGATGCGGTCCCAGAACTCCTGTAGCCGTTCGATGCGCCGCTCGCGCGGATTGCCGGCGATGATCGCCGCGTTGATCGCGCCGATCGAGACGCCGGAGACCCAGTCCGGGGCGATATCGGCCTCGTGCAGCGCCTGATAGACGCCGGCCTGGTAGGCGCCGAGCGCGCCGCCGCCCTGGAGCACCAGCGCGACGCGGTCGCAGCGCTCCGGGCGCCAGCCGAGATAGCGGTCGGTAGAGGACGGCGCAAAAGGGGCGTTCATGGCGCGTATTCCGTTCGCTCGATCGTCAGGAAGAGCTGGAGTTGCCCATGTCTGGGGGGCGGGCGGTGACAGGCATGTGACGCGGGTGGCACCAGATATCGGTGTCATTGTCCCGTCAGGCAAGCTTCATCGCCCCGTCAGCTTGCTCTTCCACCTCAGCGGCATGGACCTTGCGACGCAGCTTCGCGTCGCAGCCTCGTGGCTGGGGAGATCACGCATGCTCAAAGGCAAGACGGCCGTCGTCACCGGCTCGACCTCCGGCATCGGCCTCGCCATCGCCCGCGCCTATGCGGCGGAGGGCGCGAACATCGTCATCAACGGCTTTGGCGCGCCGGAGGCGATCGAGCAGGAGCGCGTTGGCATCGAGGCTGATTTCGGCGTGAAGGCACGCTATTCGCCGGCCGACATGGCCCATGGCGGGGCGATCGCCGCGATGATTGCCGAGGCGGAAGCCGAGTTCGGCGGCGTCGACATCCTCGTCAACAATGCCGGCATCCAGTTCGTTGCAGCTGTAGAGGAGTTCCCGGTCGAGAAATGGGACGCGATCATCGCGATCAACCTCTCGGCCGCCTTCCATGCCATCCGTGCGGCGCTGCCGGGCATGAAGCAACGCAAATGGGGCCGGATCATCAACACGGCCTCGGCCCATGCGCTGGTCGCCTCGCCGTTCAAATCGGCCTATGTCGCGGCCAAGCATGGCATCGCCGGGCTGACCAAGACGGTCGCGCTGGAAGCGGCGACCTTCGGTATTACCGCCAACGCGATCTGTCCCGGCTATGTCTGGACGCCGCTGGTCGAGAAGCAGATCCCCGAGACCATGGCGGCGCGCGGGCTGACCAAGGAGCAGGTCGTCAACGACGTGCTGCTGCACGCGCAGCCGACCAAGCAGTTCGTCACCAGCGAGGACGTGGCGGCGCTCGCTGTCTTCCTGGCTTCCGATGCGGCAAAGTCGATCACCGGCGTCATCCTGCCGGTCGATGGCGGCTGGACCGCGCAGTGAGGGCATCGCCATGAACCGCCAGCAGATCCTCGACCTGCCCTCGATGCCGCTCGCCGGGCCGAGCTATCCGGCCGGGCCCTATCGCTTCATCGACCGCGAATACATGGTGATCAGCTACGAGACCGATCCGGAACTGATCCGCCATCACCTGCCCGAGCCGCTGATGCCGACGGCGCAGCCGATCGTGCATTACGAATGGATCAAGATGCCGGATTCCTCCGGCTTCGGCACCTATACCGAGACCGGCATCGTCATCCCCTGCCTGTTCGGCGAGGAGGAGGTCAGCTTCGTCTCGCAGATGTATCTCGACATCGAGCCGCCGATCTCGGCCGGCCGCGAGATCTGGGGCTTCCCGAAGAAGTACGCCCATCCCAAGCTCGAAGTGGTCAAGGACACCCTGACCGGCACGCTCGAATATGCCGGCCAGCAAGTCGCGATGGGCACGATGGGCTACAAGCACGAAAGCCTCGCCGGCAACGGCGTCAAGACCACGGCGATGCTGACCAAGACGCAGGTCAACCTGAAGATCATTCCCGGCGTCGACGGCGAGCCGGAGATCTGCCAGCTCGTCGCGCTCAACCTCACCGACATCACGGTGAAGGGTTCCTGGATCGGCCCGGGCCGGCTCCACCTGATCCCGCATGTCAACGCGCCGGTCGCCGATCTGCCGGTGCGCAAGGTGCTGGGCGCGCATCACTTCATCGCCGACCTGACGCTGCCCTTCGGCCGCAAGATCCACGACTACATGAAAGGCTGATACTGCGGGTTGCACTCGCGGCCGCGCCGACTATCTTGCCGCGCCGGGGGCGCGAAGGATCTCAGTGCGCGCATGATTGTCTCCTGGCTGGCGGGCTTGCGCCAGGCCGTCAGCTCGAAGCTCACCATCGGCATCGGCGGATTGCTGGCGCTCGCCATCACCTCCGGCCAAAGCCTGCTCGAAGCGCTGGAGCCGCCGGTTCTGCCGGCGCTCGCCGCGGGCGCGCCGCTCGATGCAGGCCGCTGGCGCATTGCGCTGCATGAGGCCAGGCTGACGACGCAGTCGCGGCCGGACGGACCGCCAGCGTCCGACGGCGCGCAGTTCCTGGCGCTCGATCTCGACGTCGGCAATCGCAGCTCTGAAACCGACAATACCTTCGCGCGCATCCTCATCGTCGATCCACCGGTCGAGGGGCTGCAGCCCAATCCGACCATCTGGCTGATGCGCGACAAGGCCATGCTGAGCGCCTTGCAGCCGGGCTTGCCCGAGCGCGTGCAGGTGATCTGGCGGCTGGCGCCCGGCGCGAAGCCGCCGGAGCGATTGCGCCTCGTCGTCATTGGCGAGACCTTCAAGCCGCGCGACAATCTGCTCGCCGCGCCGGGCTGGTTCAACCGCAAGCCGATCGCGGCTGCCACCCTGCCGGTGGCTCGCGCCGAGATAAGGCCGTGAGCGGTGCTTGCGCCAAGCTCGGCGCGCTGGTGCTGGCGGCCGTGCTGCTTGTCGGCATGCAGCGCTACACGCCGGGCTATGCCGAGATCACCGGGCCGATCCCGCTCAAGGGCGGTCTCGGCGAGACGCTGACCGGCCGGACCTTCTCGGTGCGGGCCGATAAGGTGCTGCTCGCCGAGAGACTGCGCTTCAAGGCCTATGGCCGCGAGGTCGAGCGCGATACGGGCGGAGTGTTCGCTCTGGTGATCGCCGGTCTCGAAGCCCAGCCCGCATCAGTCAATGTCGGGAGTGCGATCTGGCGCAGCGCGCAGGGCGCGCGCTTTCTCGCGAGCCCGCGCTTTCAGGGCGCGCCGCGCCTGCTCGGAACCGACCGGCTCGAGCCCGGCCTGCCGCAGCGAGGCCTCTTCATCTTCGAGATCCCGCGCGAATCGGTCGCGGGCGCGACGCTGCTGGTGGCCGCCTCGCGCTGGCCGCGGCTGGATACGCAGGCGGAGATTGCCTTGCCCGCGACGCTGGACGCGCCTGCGCCGCTGATCGACCTGAGCGAGCTCGCCTATGAGTGAGGTTGTCGTCTCACCGGGTGCCGCGCGGATGCGGCGTCTCAGTCTTTGGGCGCTGCCGATGGCGCTGGCGCTCGGCATTGTCCTGCAATCCCATGAGAATGCGTGGGAGTGGTGGCGCTCGCGAGAGCTCTTCGCGCGGGAGGTCCCGGCCAGCACCGCAGCGAGCCTCGGAGGCGCCGACTGGAAGCTGATGGGTCTGCGCCGTGTCGCCGAGCGAGCGGATGGCCGGGCCGTGATGCTGCTCGACATCGAAGCGGTGGTGCGCGATCCCGAGGCCTTCGCCGTGCTGCAGTGCCGGCTGGTGCTGGAAGCGCCGGACGGACGGCGCTGGTCGCCGCAATTCCTGACGCCGAGCGAGGTCAATCGCCTGCCGGAGCGGCGTGGTCAGACCATTCCGACCTGCACGCAGGCGCTGGCGAGCAAGCCGACCGCCGGCGCGACACTCAGAGTCAGCGAGGGCTTCGTGCTGCCGGCCGGGATGGACCGGCAAGTCAGGCCGGTGCTCAGCCTGCCGGCCGGGCGGCCGCACTATCTGCGCTTCGAGATTCCGGGCTAGCGCCGCTGCGGCTCTGCGCGGCGACGGCGGTTTCCATCACTGCCGCCAGCAGGCAGATGCGCAGGCTCTCGACCAGGATGCCGCCGCGAATTTCGCTGGGGCCGCCGAGCAGGAAGGCGATGGCGTTGGCGATCACCTGCCAACTGTCGAGATCGAGCGGGCCGATCAGGCGAGTGAGGCCGATCCAGAGCCAGGCTGCGGCGAAGCCGATGAAGCGATAGCCGACAACAAGCGCGATCAGCACCGAGAGACTGGCGCCGAAGGCGAGTCGGACGCTGTTGACGACCGGCAGATAGCGCGAGCGATAGCCGCCGATGAAATGCTCGGCGAAGTCGCGGATGGCCTTCGGCGCCGACTGCCAGCGCGCCAGGGCAGCGGCAGCGCGCCGGTCGCGGGCGAGCGCGGACGGGTCCTTGGCATCGTAGCCATAGATCGTCGCGGCCATCAGCAGCCAGACCAGCGGTAGCAATGCATAGAGGAAGAGGCTCTGCAGGCTGGTGCTGAAAGGTGGCGCAGCGAGGTCGATCGCCTCCGGCGTCGCCGCCTGGGCCTTGCCGATCAGCGACAGCGTCCAGTCCTGGATGAGCCGGAGATAGGGCAGGGCGACGGTCTTGAGCCAGGTCCAGGCCGTGTCCTTCCAGCGGGACAGGGCGTAGAGGCCGACGAAGATCCAGTTGGCATCGCAAGCGATCACCAGGAACTGCCAGAAGGGCGAGGGCCGACAGCTCTGGGCGGCTTTGGCGAGCTTGCGCACCAGCCAGGCAAGGCCGATGGCGAGCGCGAGCCAGAGTGAAAGCGGCACGGCGAGGACATCGACCTTCTCGCCGAAGCCGGCTTCCGACAGCGCCCTGACCGAATAGTCGCGGACGGTGTCGCCGAGAAAGCCCCAGGCGGCGTAGTAGGCGAAGAACGGGACGAGGGCGAGAGCAACGAGCCCGATCACGGCGCGCGCACCGGCGGGCTGCGGTGTGTCGGGTTGCTGGCTCGCGCCGGCGATCTGTAGGGCCGAGACCGCCGGCAGATAGGGCCGCAAGGCGATGAACATCAGCACGGTGACGACGAGCTTGGCGAGGACCAGCAGCGCGAGCATGGCGAAGCCCGCGAGGCTGTTGAGATAGCCGAGCCTCACTGCCAGCGGCAGCAACAGCTCATTGGCAATGGAGCCGAGCGTCGCGAGCAGCAGCAGGACGGGCCCGGCCTGGCGCCAGAGCCGGAGGAAGAGGCGGGCGAGGCCGGCGGTCTCTTGCATGGGCTGGGTTGTACAGGCTCATAGCCCCGGAATGAACCCCGCCAGTCTTGGGCGAAGCGCAGACCCGGGAATCTCGTGACGAGAACGCGCTGGTCGGAGCCTCCTCCCGCCCGAGATGCTCGGGTCAAGCCCGGAGCACGACGGCGAGAGCTTACCGCCCTCGCTTGGTCTCCAGGCTCCGGCTCCAGCGCGAGAGCGCAAAGCAGATCAGCCAGTAGATGGCGCCGGAGAAGACGTAGGCCTCCATGTTCATGCCGACCCAGGCGGGATCGGCGAGCGAGGCCTGCGCGATGCCGAGCAGGTCGAGGATCGAGACCACCAGCACCAGTGTGGTGTTCTTGACCAGCGCGATGAACTCGTTGGTGATCGCCGGCAGCGAGATGCGCAGCGCCTGCGGCAGGATGATGAACCAGGTCGCCTTCCAGTAGGACAGGCCAAGCGCGGTCGCCGCCTCGCGCTGGCCCCTCGGCAGCGCCTGCAGGCCGCCGCGCACGGCTTCGGCCATATAGGCGGCGATGCAGAAGCCGAGGCCGATGACGGCGCGGGCCAGCCGGTCGACGCCGATGCCGGCCGGCATGATCAGCGGCAGCAGCAGCGAGGCCAGGAAGATCACCGCGATGATCGGAACGCCGCGCCAGAACTCGATGAACAGCACCGAGATCAGCTTGACCACCTTGAGCTCGGACTGGCGGCCGAGCGCCAGCAGGATGCCGAGCGGGATCGCGATCAGGCTGGCATAGATCGAGATGAAGACGGTCAGCATCAGCCCGCCCCATTCGCGCGTCTCGATCGGCCTGAGGCCGAAGCCGCCGGCGAGCAGCCAGATTCCGAGCGGTGGCAGGATGACGAGCGCAGCGAGGCCGAGGCCCAGCTTCAGCCGCTTCGGCGCGAAGACGATCGCGGCGCCGGAGAGCGCGAAGAGGATGCCGGCAAGGTTCGGCCGCCAGCGCTCCTCGATGGGATAGAAGCCGTACATGAACTGGCCGAAGCGGGCCTTGATGAAGACCCAGCAGGCGCCGGTGCCGGCGCAGTCGGCGCGGGTCTGGCCGCTCCAGGTCGCGTCGATCAGGGCCCAGCGGATGATCGGCACGGCGATCCAGGCGATCAACGCGGCAAGCAGCAGCGTCACCACGGTGATGGTCGGCGATCCGAACAGGCGCTCGCGCCAGTTGGTCGGGAGGGATGCGGCGGCGCTCATCTGGTCACCAGCGCGATGCGAGCATTGTACCAGTTCATGAAGGCCGAGACCGCGAGGCCGATGACGAGATAGACCGCAAGCGTCATGGCGATGATCTCGATCGCCTGGCCGGTGTTGTTGAGCGCCGAGCCCATGAACAGGCTGACCACGTCGGGATAGGCGATGGCGGCGCCGAAGGACGAGTTCTTGAGAACGTTGAGGTACTGGTTGGTCATCGGCGGCGTCATCACTCGCAGTGCCTGCGGGATGGTGACGAGCCGCAGCGTCGGGCCGGGGCGCAGGCCCAGCGCGCTCGACGCCTCGATCTGGCCATGCGGCACCGACTGGATGCCGCCGCGCACGATCTCGGCGATGAAGCCGGCGGTGTAGGTGACCAGCGCCGCGAGCAGCGCGACGAATTCAGGGATGACGACGAAGCCGCCGCGATAATTGAAGCCGCGCAGCACGGGAATGTCCCAGCGCGTCGCCAGCGTCGCCCAGGCGAGCGCGAGGGCGGGGATGAGCAGCAGCAGGACGAGACCGACGCGCAGGATCGGCGCGTCCTGTCCGGTCTCCTCCTTGCGTCGCCTGGCCCAGCGCAGGAAGAGCCAGTGCAGCAGGCAGGAGATCGCGATCGCGATGAAGGCGTATTTGAAGTTCGCGCCGGCATCGGGCAGCGGAATGGTCAGGCCGCGATTGTTGAGGAAGGCGACGCCGAAGACCGAGAGGCTCTCACGCGGGGCGGGCAGAGCGGCGATGACGCCGAAATACCAGAACAGCACGAAGAACAAGAGCGGGATGTTGCGGACGAACTCGACATAGGCGCCGGCGATGGCTTGGACGAGCCAGATCGAGGAGAGCCTGGCGATGCCGATCAGGAAGCCGAGCGCGGTCGACAGCACCAGCGCGATCACCGTCACCAGCATCGTATTGGCGACGCCGGCCCAGAACAGCGCGAGGATGTTGTCGGACTGGGTGTAGTTGGTCAGGACGAAGGGCACCTCGATGCCCGAGGTGCGCCAGAGGAAGTCGAAGCCCGAGGCGATGCCGGCCTGGACCATGTTCTGCGAGGCGTTGCGGATGAAATAGACCAGCAGCGCCACGAGGCCGATCAATAGCGCCGCCTGGTAGAAGACGTCGCGGACGCGCTTGTCGTTGATGAAGGCGAAGGCTTTGCTCAAGGGGCGGCCGTCCGGCTTGGGGCGTCATTCTCGGGCGCAGCTAAGCTGCGACCCGAGAATCTCCTGACACGAAGGCTGGTTTCCGAGATGGTCGGGTCAAGCCCGACCATCTCGGGAGCATCTCACTGGAACGGCGGGGTGAAGAGCAGGCCGCCCTTGGTCCAGAGCTGGTTCTGGCCGCGCTCGAGCTTCAGCGGCGACTCCATGCCAACGGTACGCTCGAAGCTTTCGCCATAGTTGCCGACCTGCTTGATCGCCTTGTACATCCAGTCGTCAGGCAGGCCCATCATCGCGCCGAAGCCGCCCTCGGCGCCGAGCAGGCGGCGGACCTCGGTGTTCTTCGAGTTGGCCTTCATCTCGTCGACGTTCTTGGAGGTGACGCCGAGCATCTCGGCGGCAATGGTGCCGTTCAGCACCCAGCGCACGATCAGCTGCCAGCGCTCGTCGCCATAGCGGGTGACCGGGCCCTGCGGATCGTTCGAGATCGGCTTGGTCAGGATGACGTGGTCGTCCGGAACCTTGAGCTTGGCGCGCTGGCCGGCGAGGGCGCCGACGCCGGCGGTATAAGCGTCGCAGCGGCCGCTGTCATAGGCCGTGATCGCGTCGTCGTTCTTCTGGAAGTTGGTGATGGTGACCTTGAGGTTGCGCTCGCGGAACCAGTCGGCGGCGTTCTTCTCCTCGGTCGAGCCGGCGGCGACGCAGACCGAGGCGCCGTCGAGCTCCTCGGCCGACTTCACGTTCGCCTTCTTGCGGACGATGAAGGTCTGGCCCTCGTAGAAGTTGATGCCCTGGAAGTTCAGGCCGAGCGTGGCGTTGCGCGAGAAGGTGATGGTCGAGTTGCGCGAGAGCAGGTCGACCTGGCCCGATTGCAGGATCGGCCAGCGCTGCTGCACCGAGGTCGGCGTGAACTTGACCTTGGTGGCGTCGCCGAGCACGGCGGCCGCGAGCGCCTTGCAGTAATCGACGTCGAGACCGGTCCATTCGCCCTTGTCATTGGCGAAGGAGAAGCCGGGCAGGCCGAGATGCACGCCGCATTCGAGATGGCCACGCGCCTTGATGGCGTCGAGCGTCGGGCTGGGCGCGAGCTGCTGCGCGGAAGCGGCGAGGGTGCCGCCGGCGAGCAGCGCCGCGGCGAGAGCTAAGGTCTTCATGTCCATTCCCCATCCTGTGGCGTCATGACGCCACGTCCGGGCGACTATGCAACAGCCCGATGGGGAAAGGTAAGGGGGGTGGGACGGTTTCCTGCCAATCCCTGACGTAGCCGCCGCAACGCCGGCTATCTACCAGCCGCGCTGGGCCTTGATCGCCCGCTTCTGCGCGTCCTTCTGCTGGCGCCAGTAATCCTTCTGGGCGTCGAGCTGCATGCGCTGCCAGTCGCGGATACGGTCCTTGCGCGAGGTCGCGTCGCGATAATCGTTCCAGTCGTAGTGATCATCGTTGACGTCGTCGTCGCCGAGCGCGTCGAAGAACTTGCGCAGGGCCGAGCGGGCAGGCTCCACCGGCAGTGCGGAGGCGACCCCGGAGAGAGGCGCGAAGGCCGGCGCGGCCGAGACACTGGAGCCGACGGCAAGAGCGGCGGCGAACGACAGGAGGGCGATACGGATCGTCATGGTGATGCTCCCCCTCGTCACTGGGCCGAGCGCGCGAAGCTATGCGGCAGCTCGGGGCTGAGCCAGCGCATCTGGCTGATCTTGCCGGCGGCGTCGGTCTCGAAGCGCAGGCGGACGAAGGGCTCGCCGCCGGACATCTCGGCCGGTGCGACGAAGGCGCCGACCGGGGCCAGCCGCGCCTGGAACAGGTAGGGATCGTCCCTGTTCGGCTCCAGCAGGAGCTGCGCCTCGGTCTTCTCCAGCGTCAGGCCGAGCTTCCCGCCCGTGAGCGCCACGGTGGCGTCGCCCAGGATCGGCGAGCCGTAGCTGCCGGCAAACCCGGCGGCGAGTGGCGAGATCGGGCCGGGTACGAAACCGGCAGCTTCCGCCTGCGCCGCTTCGCGACGGGTCTTGGCGGCGGCGGCTGCGAGGCCGACATTGTCGACGGCGGGATTGCCGAGCACGCGGTCGTAGAACCACATCGCCAGCGCGTCCGGCAGGCCGAGATTCTCGAGATTGGTCAGGATGACGATGCCGGTCTTGCCGTCGGGCAGGAAACCGGCATGGGCGCCGAAGCCGGCCGTGCCGCCATTGTGCCAGATGATCCGACCGCGCGGCGTCGCGGTCGCGACCCAGCCGACGGCATAGGAGCTGCGCTCGTTCATGGCGACGCGCGGGGTCCAGGTGACGTCGAGATTGTCCTCGGAGACCAGGAGCTTGCCCTCGAAATGGCCGCGGCCGAGTTGCAGGCGCAGCCATTTCGCCATGTCGGGGATGTTCGAGTTGAGCGCTCCGGCCGGCCCGAGCGCATAGGGGAACGAGGGATGAAAGGGCACGGCGACCGGCGGCTCGGCGAAACGATGGCCCTGCGCATGGTTGGGCACTGCGGTGATCGCCTCGGCCGTGGCGGTCGTCTCGCCCATGCCGAGCGGGGTCAGCAGGCTGGTCTTCAGCGAGTCGAACCAGGATGGCGTGCCGTTGACCTTGGCGACGATCTCGCCGCCGACGACATGCGGGATGTTGAGATAGCGGAAATCGGAGCGGAACAGCCCGAGTTGCGGCGCGACCCGCAGCGAGCGGATCAGCGTCTGTCTGTCGTAGCCCAGCATGGTGAGCGCGTCGTTGACGTAAGCCGTCAGGCCCGAGCGCTGGGCGGCGATATCGAGCACGCGGAAATCGCGGGTGACCCAGGGATCGGCGAGCTGGAATTCAGGGACATGGTCGATGACCGGATCAGTCCACCCGAGCCGGCCGGCATCGACCGCCTGCGCCAGCGTGGTGGTGAAGAAGGCCTTGGTGGTCGAACCGATCTGGAAGATCGTCTCCGGCGTGACCTGCTCTGGCTTGCCGAGCGCGCGGACGCCGAAGCCCTTGGCGAAGATCAGCTTGTCCTCGTGGATCACGCCGACGGCGACGCCCGGCACCGAAAAGGCCTTCATGCCCTCAACGACCTGCTTCTCGAAGTCCGGCAGTAGCGTTTCGATCGAGGCTTGCGAGGGCTGCTGCGCTTGCACCGAGGCATCGGACATGACGGCCAGGCCGACGACGAGCGCGGCCGCGATAATGCGCTTCATGCGGATGTCCCCCGTATCCAAAAGGCCGGCAGATCGAGCCGCCGAAAGCGGGGTCGACCGCCGGCGCGCCAAACTCCCACGCCATGTCCTGCCTTAAGGTAAACTTCATCAGGACATTGTGACGGGATTGGGCCGTTCAGCCCGGCAGGAAGGCGAGCTTCCCGTCCTCGCCCCTGACGGTCTCGATCGCAACGCCATAGAGCGCGGCGAGCCGCTCCGGCGTCATGAGTTCGCGTGCCTTGCCGCTGGCGAGGGCCTGGCCGTCGCGCAGCAGCATCGCCCGGTCGGCATAGCGCAGCGCCTGGTTTGGGTCGTGGCTGGTGAAGAGCACGCCGAGGCCCTCGCCGGCGAGGCGGCGGATCTGGTTCATCACCTTGCCCTGATTGCCGAAATCGAGGCTCGCCGTCGGTTCGTCCAAGATGACGTAGCGCGGCTCCTGCGCCAGCGCGCGGGCAATCATCACGAGCTGACGCTCCCCGCCTGAGATCTCGGTATAGGCGCGCTGCGCCAGATGCGCGATGCCGAGCCGGTCCAGCATCGCCCGTACCACGTCCCGGTCATGGCCCGACGGTGCCGCGAACAGGCTGGAGCGCGCGGTCCGCCCCATCAGAACGACCTCGCTCACGGCGAAGGCGAAGGTGCCGGCATGGACCTGCGGCACATAGGCGAGGGCACGGGCCCGCTCGCCTATGGAGAGCGCCGCCAACGGTTTGCCATCGAGTCTGAGCGTGCCGCCCTTTGTCGGCAGCAGGCCGAGCAGGGTCTTCAGCAGCGTCGTCTTGCCATGGCCGTTGGGGCCGAGCAGGGCCAAGACCTCGCCGCCAGCAAGGTCGAGCGCGATGTCGCGGCCGATCTCGCGCTCACGGTAGCCATAGGCCAGGGCGGAGGCTTCCAGGCTCACGACCAGCCTCCGCGCGCCGAGGCGAGCAGCCAGATGAAGAATGGCGTGCCGATCACCGCGGTGAGGATGCCGAGCGGCGTTTCGACCGGGGCGGCGGTGCGCGCCAGCGTGTCGATGGCGAGCAGGTAGCCGCCACCGAGCAGCGCTGCCGTCGGCATGAGGCGGCCGAAATCGGGACCGACCAGGAAGCGCGCGAGATGCGGCACGACGAGGCCGACCCAGCCGATGATGCCGGCAGCCGCGACGCTCGCCGCCGTCACCAGCGTCGCGGCGGCGACGATGGCGATCCGTAGCGGGCCGGTGGCGAGGCCAAGCGCGCGCGCCTCTTCCTCCGGCAGCGACATCACGTTCATGCGCCAGCGCAGCGCCAGCAAGATGACGGCGCCGATCAGGACCGGGCCGAGCAAAGGGATGAGATCGGGCTTGGCCGTTCCCGCGAGGCTGCCGAGCAGCCAGAAGGTCATGGCCGGAAGCTGGTTGTAGGGATCGGCCCAGTACTTCACCAGGCCGATACCGGCGCCGAGCAGCGAGCCGACGACGACGCCGGTCAGCACCAATACGAGCACGGGGTCACCGCGCCGGATCGTCGAGCCGACGGCATAGACGGCGCCGACCGCGACGAGCCCGCCGACGAAGGCGGCGAGCTGGATGCCGAACAGGCCGAGCGAGAGATAGATGCCGATGACCGCGCCGAGCGCTGCGCCCGAGGAGGCCCCGAGGATATCGGGCGAGACCAGCGGATTGCGGAACAGGCCCTGGAAGGCGCAGCCGGCAATGGCGAGCGCCGATCCGCACAGGATTGCCGCGACGATGCGCGGGCCGCGGATGTTCCAGACCACGGTCTCGACCTGGGCCGGAAGGCCGGAGGGCTCGCCGGTGAGAACCGACCAGGCGAGGCGGCCGAGATCGCCGGGAGCGACCGGAAAGCGCCCGAGCGCGAAGGCGGCGAGCACGGCGAGCGCCAGCAGGAGAAGGGCGATCAGGTTGCCGCGCAGGGAGGAGGTCATCGGATCAACGGCGTTTCGCCGGCCAAGTGACCACGACATGGTCATCCCGGACAAGCGGCGAAGCCGCGCCGATCCGGGGTCCATTCCGGAACGGTTCAGGCATGGATCCCGGGTCTCCCTCCGGCCGCCCGGGATGACTGAGATGGTGAACCATCACCCCCGCCCGGCCAGCACGCGGTCGAGCTGCGCCTCGCTCGGCGTCACCTGGTAGAACAGCGTGTGGAAGTCGCGGGCGAGCTTGCGGATGTCCTCGGGGAATTGCGCGGGATAGAGCAGCTTTGCCAGCCACCACAGGCCGATCGCCCGGTTGACCGAGGGCGGGAAGTCGACCCAGCCGAAGGGCAGCTTCGGCGAGAGATGGACGCGGCCCTCGCGCACCGCCTTCACGCCGGCCCAGTTCGGATCGCTGCGCACGCTTTCGGAGAAGGCGAGGTCGATGGTGACGATGACGTCCGGGTTCCAGGCCAGCACCTGTTCGAGCGAGACCTGGGCGAGACCGCTGCCCTGCTGTTCGGCTGCGGCGTTTCGGGCGCCGAGGAAGGAGAGCGTCTCTACATTGATCGAGCCGCCGAGCCCGGTCTCGAGCCCCCGCGGGCCGCGCGCATAATAGACGCTCGGGCGCTTCTCGGCCGGGATCGCGGCGATGCGGCCGCGGATTGTCGCGAAACTGTCCTCGCACCAGCGCGCCAGCGTCTCGGCGCGCTCGGCCCGGCCGGTGAGCTGGCCGAGAATGCGATAGCTCGCCGGGGTCTCCCCGAAGCGGCCGTCAAGCAGGGCATAGGGGATGCCGGCCTGCTGCTGCACGCGCTCGGCGAGCTCGATATAGGTGCGGCCGGTCGAGCCGGAATCGACGATGAGGTCCGGCCTGGTCTGCAGCACGGCTTCGAGATTGGCGCTGTTGCCGCGGCCAGTGATGCGGCCGATCTCGGGCCGGTCGCCGATGCCGGGCAGCAGGAATTCGCGCTCCTCCGGCCGGTTGGCGCGCGGCCAGCCGATCAGCAGGTCGGGCGCGAGCGTGTAGACCAGGATTGCCGCCGGCGGCCCGGCGGGGAAGATGCGCTCGACCTTGCCGGGAATTGTGATCTCGCGACCGGCGCCATCGCGAATGGTCGCGGCGCGGGCGAGGCGCGGGGCCGCGATCGTCGCGCCGAGGCCAGCGAGGACGGCGCGGCGATCAGGATGCGGCATGGGAGGTTTCCGTCGCGCCGTGCGAATGGCTGCAGCGAAAAGGCTTGATGTCGATGAGCGGCGTGCCGTCGAGGCAGTCGAGTCCGCGCACCAGCAGGACGCCATTCTCGACGCCTTCGAGCTTCACCCGCGACAATGCGATCGGGTTCGGTCGCACCGGCGAGCGCAGCGCGAAAGTTCCTAGCGTATCGCCGCCGCGCGGCGTCTGCGTCAGCAGATCGCGCCGCGCCTCGTGCATCCAGTAAAGCAAATCGAGTTCGGCGAAGGTCTCGATGCCCTTGAGCGCCGCCTGCCAATGTGGGTCGATCTCGACGCGGCAGAGCGGCCCGTCCTGCCGGCCCTGGCGTGGGCAGTCGTCACGCGTCGCGAAGGGCGTGCGGATGCGGCCGATGAAGACGAGGCGGGCGTCGCTGCGCTCGGGCAGAGGTGCTTCGGTTTCGCCGGGCCGGGTCGCTTGCCAGTCCATGATCTTGCTCTTCCCGCTATCCCTCGCGCGGCAGGCCCGGCACCGTGAAGCCGTGCCTTGCCAGAATCGCTTGCCCCTGCGGCGAGAGAATGAACATGGCGAACCGGTAGCCGCTCAGCGAGGCCCTGTTCAGCACCGTCAGTCCGTAATCGGCGCCGACAGCGAGCTGGTCCGGCAGGCGCAGCATCGCGATCCCTGGCTGCTCCTTCGCAAGCGGCCGGGCATTGGTGCAATAGGCCAGGAAGATGTCGGCCTCGCCGCTCGCCAGCTTGTGACCGTAGACGTTGAGGCCTTCGGGCGCCGGTAGGCAGTCCGGTGCACCGGTGAGCTTCAGGGCCTTGGCTTCGAGCGCGGCCCTGGCGCCGGGCTTCATCGCTTCGGCCCTGGCGAATATGGCGAAGGCATAGTCGCCCGACGGATCGGCCTTTGGCGTCGACGTACCGAGCTTCACCTTCGGATCGAGCATCAAATCGAGCAGAGTGGCGCGCGTCGCCACCAGTCCCGGCCGCAGGAAGGCGCAGAGCTCGTTGCGGGCGAAGAGCACGGCCGGGCCGGCCAGCCCGCCGCGCGCCAACGCCTGCGGATGCTCCAGATTGGCCGAGGCGAAGACCTCGCCGGCCTCGCCCCCGATGAGCCGGTCCTTAAGCAGGCCGGAGGCGCCGAATTTCCCGGAGATGGGGATCCCCGTCTCGGCCTCGAAGGCGTCGGCGATGTCGAGCAGGGCCCCGCGCAGGCTGCCGGCGGCGTACAGGCTAACCGGGGACGCCGCGACCAAGATCTCACTTCCCTTCGCGCGGCAGGCCGGGCGCGACGAAGCCGTGCCGCGCCAGGATGCGCTGCCCATCCGGCGAGAGAATGAACATCGCCAGCTTGTTGGCGTTCGGCGAAGCGCCGTTCATCACCGTCAGCCCGTAATCCGCCCCGACCAGCAGCTTCTCAGGCAGCCGGACCATGCGGATGCCCGGCTGCTCGCGCGCGATCGGATCGGCATTGGTGCAGTAACCGAGGAAGAGATCGGCGGCGCCCGTCGCCAGCAGATGGCCGGTGCTGTTGCGATCCGGCGGGGTCGGGGCGCTGTTCGGGCCGCCGACGAGCTGCAGCGCCTTGGCTTCCAGCGTTGCCTTGGCCCCGGGCTTCAGCGCCTCGGCCCTGGCGAAGACCTGCCAGGCATAGTCGCCTGACGGATCGGCCTTTGGCGTCGAGGTGCCGAGCTTGAGCTTGGGATCGAGCATCTGCGCGAGCAGGGTGTTGCTGGTCACGTCGAGCCCGGGACGGGCGAAGGCGCAGGTCTCGTTGCGGACGAAGAGCACGACCGGGCCAGCCTTGCCGTCCTTCGCCAGCGCAAGTGGGTGTTCCATGTTCGCCGAGGCGAAGACCTCGGCCGCCTCGCCCTTGGCGAGAGCCTCGCGCAGCAGGCCGGAGGGGCGGAAGCTGGTCGTGACCGGAATCCGTGCGGAGGCTTCGAAGGCCTTGGAGACCTCGGTCAGAGCATTCTTCAGGCTGCCGGCGGCGTGGAGGAGCACGGGCTTCTGCGCCTGCTGCGCCGGTGCGAGTGCCGGCCACAGGCTGACGAGGGCGGCGAGCGCGAGCCTCCGCATCAGGTTATGCCCCCGCCTGGCCGGCATTGGGGAAGAACAGCTGCTGGCCGTCGATCTTATAGTCGGCGATCGCTTTCTGGCCTTCCGGGCTGGTCAGCCAGTCGGCGAAGAGCTTGCCGTCGGCGACCTTCACATGCGGGTGCTTGGCCGGGTTCACCGACATCACGCCGTACTGGTTGAACAGGCGCTGGTCACCCTCGACCGAGATGACGAGATCGCCGCGGTTCTTGAACGAGATCCAGGTGGCGCGGTCGGAGAGGACATAGGCGCCCATCGCACCGGAGGTGTTGAGCGCCGCACCCATGCCCTGGCCGATCTCGCGATACCAGGAGCCCTTCTGCGCGGCGATGTCGATGCCCGCGACCTTCCAGAGATTGAGCTCGGCGGCATGGGTGCCGGACTTGTCGCCGCGCGAGACGAAGGGCGCGGCCTTCTCCTGGATCTTCTTCAGCGCGGCGACGATGTCCTTGCTGCCGGCGACGCCGGCGGGATCGCTCTTGGGGCCGATCAGGACGAAGTCGTTGTACATCACCGGGCGGCGCTCGGTCGAAAAGCCCTCCTCGACGAATTTCAGCTCCTGCGCCCTGGCGTGGACGAAGACGACGTCGGCGTCGCCACGGCGGGCAGTGTCGAGCGCCTGGCCGGTGCCCTGCGAGATGACGCGAACCTCGATGCCGGTCCTGGCCTTGAACAGCGGCAGGATGTGGTTGAACAGGCCGGAATCCTGGGTCGAGGTGGTCGAGGCCACGGTGATGAAGCGCTCGCCTGCTGGGGCCTGGGCGAGCGTAATACCGGTCAGGCTGAGGAACAGGCCGGCAGCGAGGAGAGAGCGGCGGGGCAAGGTTGTCATCGGGCGTTTCTCCAGTTGTCGTCTTTGTGGGTCACCAGAGCAGCTCTCCTGCCAGGAAGGCACGCGCCTCGGCCGAATGGGGGCCGGCGAAGAAATCCTTGGCCAGTGCGTCCTCGACCAGGCGGCCGCGATGCAGGAAGAGCACGCGGTCGGCGAGGCGGCGGGCCTGGCCGAGATCATGGGTCGACATCATCACGGTGATGCCCTCGGCGACGAGGCCGGAGAGCAATTCCTCGATCTGGCGCGTCGCGGCGGGGTCGAGCTGCGAGGTCGGCTCGTCCAGGAAGAGCAGTTCGGGCCGCAGCGCCCAGGCGCGGGCGATGGCGAGCCGCTGCTGCTCGCCGCCGGAGAGCAGGCGGGCCGGCTGGCCGGCGCGTTCCGCGAGGCCGAAACGCTGAAGCGCCTGTGCCGCACGCGCCTTGCGCTCGGCGCCATTGCTGCCAGCAGCGGCGAGGGCATGGGTGATGTTGGCCTCGACCGAGCGGCGCAGCATGATCGGTTTCTGGAAGACCATCGCATGGCCTTTCCTCTGTCCCTTGGCGCGGGCTTCGGCTCCGGCGGCCCAGCGCACAGTGCCGCGGCTCGGCGTCAGCAGGCCGTGGCAGAGGCGCAAGGTCAGCGACTTGCCGGCGCCGTTCGGCCCGAGCAGCACGGTCAGCCCGCCGGCCGGAATGACGAAGCTGTTGGGCGCGACCAGCAGCTTGCCGTCACCGAAGAAGGCGGCGGCCTCGACGGTGAGCGGCAGGATCGAGGATACGCTCAGCATGGTGGCTCAACCCGCATAGCGCGCTCCGATACGGCTGGCGCCGAAGGCTATGGCGTTGATCATGAGCGTCAGCGAGAGCAGGACGAGACCGAGGCCGAGGGCCAGCGGCAGGTCGCCTTTCGAGGTCTCCAGCGTGATTGCCGTCGTCATGGTGCGGGTGTAGCCGGCGATGTTGCCGCCGACGATCAGGACGGCGCCGACCTCGGCGCTGGCCCGGCCGAAACCGGCGAGCAGAGCCGTCGCCAGCGCGAAGCGTCCGTCGAAGAGCAGGGTGGGGATGGCGCGCAGGCCGTCCAGGCCGACCGAGCGCAAATGGTCGCGATATTCGCTCCAGAGATCCTCGATCACCTGCCGGGTCAGCGCGATCACGATCGGCAGCACCAGGATCACCTGTGCGATGATCATCGCTGTCGGCGTGAACAGCAGGCCCAGTGGTCCGAGCGGGCCGGAGCGCGAGAGCAGGAGGAAGACGGCGAGGCCGGCGACGACCGGCGGCAGCCCCATCAGCGCATTGAGGCAGACGATGATGGCAGCGCGGCCAGGAAAGCGTGCCAGCGCCAGGGCGGCACCGAGCGGCAGGCCGATCAGCGCCGCGATCAGCACGGCGGTCAGGGTGACGCGCAGCGACAGGAAGACGATGCCGAGAAAGCCCGGATCGAGCCCGACCACCAAGGCAAAAGCCGCCTGAAAGATCGCGCCGACGTCCAAAGCCTGCTCCCTGCGCTTGCCTTGAGATTGCAAGCATTTGCAATTGGTAGAGTTCAATGCGACCAAATGCCAATGTCGTAATCAGCGCAGGCATGTGCAGGTTGATGCAGGATCAGATCTGGCTCACTACCGAGGAAGCGGCCTCATATCTGCGCCTCAAGGAGCGGAAGCTCTATGAACTGGTCGGGCAGGGCGCGGTGCCCTGCACCAAGGTCTCCGGCAAATGGCTGTTCCCGCGTGGCGGCCTCGATCGCTGGCTCGAGGCCGGGTTGTCGCGCCCGGCCGGGTTCGACGCGGTCCCGCCACCTCCGATCGTCGGTGGCAGCCAGGATTCGCTGCTGGAGCTCGCGATCCGCGAATCCGGCTGCGGGCTGGCGCTGCTGGCCGAGGGCTCGCAGGCCGGGCTCGACCGGCTGGTGCGCGGCGAGGTCGCCATCGCGGCGCTGCATCTCCACGCGACGCCGGATGACGACGCCGCCAATCTCGCCGCAATCCACGCCGAGCCCTCCCTGCACGATGCGGTGGTGATCAATTTCGCCCGGCGCGAGCAGGGGCTGCTGATCGCACCCGATAATCCGATCGGGATCGACGGGCTCGGCACGGCGATCGCCAAAGGCGCCCGCTTCGCCCAGCGCCAGCGCGGCGCCGGCGCGCAATTGCTGCTGCTGAGCTTGCTCGAACGCGCCGGGGTTCCCTCCGGTCGGATGATCGTCGCCGACGGCATCTGCGCCACCGGCCAGGATCTGGCGCTGGCGATCCGTTCCGGACGGGCCGATTGCGGCATTGCGGCGCGCGCCATCGCCATGGCCTTCGGCCTTGCCTTCCTCCCCTTGGTCTGGGAGCACGTCGATCTGGTGATGCGCCGGCGGAGCTATTTCGAGCCGGCGACCCAGAAGCTGCTCGCCTGGATGCGTAGCCCGGACATGGCGGCGCGGGCGAAGGAGTTCGGTGGCTACGACCTCTCGATCAGTGGAAGCGTGCGGCTCAACCGCTGAATCGATCGAGCAAGATGCGATGGAGACCGTAATGTCGTTCGATAGCGAAGCCCTGATCGCGGCGGCCTTCCAGGTCGCCGGTGATTTCACCTGTTCAGAAGATTGCTCCGCCGGCGGCGTGGCGTCAGCGCTGCTCACCGCCGCGGGCAGTGTCCATACCGGCATCTGCATCGACACCGCCTGCAGCCTCGGCTTCTGCGCCGAGCATGCGGCGATCGCCGAGATGCTGAAAAGCCGGCAGACGAAAATCAGGGCGATCGTCGCCGTCAATGCCGATGGCGAGATCATGCCGCCCTGCGGGCGCTGCCGCCAGCTGATCCGTCAGGTCGACCCGGAGAACTGGCGCACCTCGGTGATCGTGGCGACGGGCACGGTCGTCCCGCTGGCGGAACTGCTGCCCTATGGCGAGGCGAGCGCGCCGCCAGCCTAGGCGCCGTCCGCGAAACAAGCTTGCAAATCATCAGGGCAATTGCAGCGCCTGTTGCACTGGTGCCGGCATAGTCTTCCGGCTGAGTGAAGCAGGCGAGGACAGCCCGTGACGACCGATCTCGACAAGCTCGTGCAGGAGATGACCGGCTGGCGGCGCAATCTGCACGCCCATCCGGAGTTCGGCTTCGAGGAGACGCGCACCAGTGCCTTCGTAGCGGCCAAGCTGCGCGAGTTCGGGCTGGACGATGTCGCCGAGGGCATCGGGGGCACCGGCGTCGTCGGCACGCTGACGCGCGGCAGCGGCAACCGGGCGATCGCGCTGCGGGCCGATATGGATGCGCTGCGCATAGCCGAGCAAAGCGAGTTTTCCCACCGCTCCGGCAATCCCGGCGTCATGCATGCCTGCGGCCATGATGGCCATACCGCCATGCTGCTGGGCGCCGCGAAGCTGCTGGCGGAGGAAGGTGGCTTCGACGGCACCGTGCGCTTCGTCTTCCAGCCGGCCGAGGAATGGGGGCGCGGCGCACTCGCCATGCTCGCTGACGGGCTGATGGAGCGCTTTCCGTTCGAGGAGATCTACGGGCTGCACAATGCGCCGAAGCTGCCGGTCGGCAAGTTCCAGACCCGGACCGGCCCGATCATGTCGGCGGAGGACAATTTCGAGATCGTCCTCACCGGCGTCGGCGGCCACGCCGCCCGCCCGCATGTCGGCAACGAGACCCTGGTCGCCGCCTGTGCCCTGGTCACCAGTCTGCAGACGATCGTCTCGCGCCGCCTGAGCCCGGCTGAGATCGCCGTCGTCTCGGTGACGGAGCTGATCACCGACGGCACCCGCAACGCCCTGCCGGGGCAGGCACGCATCCTCGGCGATGCCCGCAGCTTCCACCCCGAGGTCAGCGCGGATATCGAGGCGCAGATGCGCGTGATCAGCGAAGGCATCGCCCGCGCCTACAATGTCGAGCAGTCGGTGAGCTATACGCGTGAATTCGTGCCGCTGCTCAACCAGCCGGCCCAGACCGAGGCGGCACTGGAGGCGGCGCGGAACGCGCTCGGGCCCGAGAACGTCTCGGTGGTGTCCGAGCCTTTCACCGGCTCGGAAGACTTCGCTCGCTTCCTGGCGCATGTGCCGGGCTGCTTCTCCTTCGTCGGCAATGGCGATAGCGCGCCGTTGCATAACCCGCGCTACGACTTCAACGACGAAGGCCTGATCCACGGTGCGCGTTTCCACGCCGAGATCGTCAGGCGGCGGTTGACGTTGGGGTGAGGCAAACATGAAAGCTCTGGTCATCATCGACATGCAGATGGAGATGCAGCACCGGATCGATGCCGGCAGGGATTGCGTCAATTCCGACGCGCCGGACCGGCTCGCCATGCTGTCTGAAGCGTTCCGCAAACGCGGGCAGCCTGTCATCCACATCCGTCATAGCGCGGATGACCCGGCTTCGCCGTTCCATGCCGACGCCGCGGGCCATCAACCCATGCCATGTGCCAAAGCGGTTGAGGGCGAGCCGATCTTCCTGAAGCGGACATCATCCGGGTTCGCCTCGACTGACCTCGAAGCCTATCTGCGTGAGAATGGCATCACGGATCTGCTGGTCACCGGCGGGGTGGCCGGGTACTGCGTCAACTCCACGGTTCGGGCTGGAGCCGATCTCGGCTTCAACATGACCGTGGTAGGCGATGCGGTGATCACCTTCGATCTACCCGGGCTGTCGGCACGCACGATTTTCGACGTGACGATGGCGCATCTCGAATCGGATTTCGCGAAGATCGTCGACTCCGCAGCTGTGCTGGCCGCATGGAATCGCGCCAGCTGATGCCGTTCGCAGCGAGCCTCAGCACGGGCAGCATCAGCCCCGCTCAAACCTCTGCCAGACGCAGACCTTGTGCACGTATTCCCGGTCGCGCTCGGCCTCGCCGAAGGGCGCGACCGGCCAGAGCCAGCTCTCGTCCTCCTTCGGCAGGCCGACGCCGTACATCAGGTCGAGCCGATCATGGATCGCTCCGCCGCGGTCGCGCTCGACCATCTCGACATCGCTGATCAGGCAGACATGGCCCTTGAAGCGGGCGAGGTCGTCGAGATGCCAGGCGATGCAGCGGGCCGGCAGGTTCGCGGGCAGGGTGGCGGCCCGGGCGGGATTGTCCTCGAGCCAGTCGGCAACCGGCCAGGCGAGCTGCGAAAGCAGGTTGGCGGATATGATAAGATCGACACGGTCATCGGCGACGAGGTCCGCGAGCGGGTCCTGCCGGCCCTCCGCCTCGGCGGCGAGCCAGGCCATGGCGCCGGTGAGGTCCCGGCTGAGCAGGCTGACTTTCGGCTGCCGCCAGAGCCTCAGACGCAGCAGCGGCAGATGAACGATATCGACAAGCACGACCTCGTCGAAGCTGGTGCAGAGCATGCCCAGCGGGATGTCGCGGGCGGGGCCGGAGCCGAGCACCACGACCTTGCGGCGGCGTGGCAGGGAGGCTGCGACCTCGGCGATGATGGCGCGGCAGCGGGCCCGGTGCGGCTCCCAGGCCTTGCGTTGGCGCCGGCCGCGCGACCAGAGCCCGACACTCTGCCGCAGCAGGCCGAATCGGCGCGCAAGCGGCGCGGCCGGCGTCAGGGCTCGCAGCGCCAGCTCGGCGAGCACGATTAGCTGAGTGCCCCGCGCGCCGCCACCGGCCAGACCGCCTCGACATGAGCGTCCGGGCCGCCCAGGCCGCGCACGCAGACATACCAGTCGTGCAGGTTGACGGTCGGGTCGCAATGGCCGGGCACGAGCAGCACCCGGTCCCCGCGATGCGGCACGGCGACGGGATCGCCGGTCAGGATGCCGTGCTCGTCGGAGGGCTTGGTGTAGACCACGCCGTCGCGCTGCCAGGGCACCGGCATCCCTGAATCGACCGCGGCGGCCTTGTGACCGGCGTCGACGATGGCACGATCCGGCACCGGCTTGCTCATCACCCCCGCGAGCACGAACAGCGCGTGCTGGAAGGTGTTGAAGGTCGAGCCGTCAGCCATGCGGTTGCGGGCATAGTCGGCGTCCATGAAGATGTAGGAGCCGCATTGCAATTCGTTCCAGATGCCGGAGCGGCTCTCCAGCTCGTAGGTGCCGGTGCCGGCGCCGCCGACGGTCTCGCAGGCGAGACCGGCCTGGGCGAGGCGCTCGATCGCATTGCGGGTGAGAAGCCCTGCGCGCTCGATCGCCTCACTGCGCTCGTCGACCGAGCGCATGTGCTGGGCCGAGCCGTGATAGGCCTGCACGCCGCGGAAGCGCAGCGTGTTGCTGCGCGCCACCGCTTCGGCGAGCCGGACCGCCGCCTCGCCGGGGGCGACGCCGCAGCGGCGCCCGCCGATGTCGAGCTCGACCAGCACGTCGAGGACGACGTCATTGCGCGCCGCTGCTTCGGCGGCCTCGCGCACGCCCTCGATATGATCGACGCAGAGCCCGATTCGGGCCTCGCGCGCGAGCTTTGCCAGCCGGTCGAGCTTGGCGGCGCCGGCGATCTCATTGGTGACGAGCACATCGGTGACGCCGCCGGCGACCAGGATCTCCGCCTCGCCGACCTTCTGGCAGCATTGCCCGACCGCACCATGGGCGATCTGGCGCAGGGCGATCTCCGGGCTCTTATGCGTCTTGGCATGGGGGCGCAGGCGTATGCCCGTCGCCTCGGCGAAAGCCGCCATGGTGACGAGGTTCCGCTCGAAGGCGTCGAGATCGATGATCAAAGCGGGCGTATCGATCTCGGCGAAGGACTGTCCGGGCCGGGCCGGCGGGGGAAGGGGCATGGGTTCTCGAATCTGGTGAATCAACTCATGGCCATGGGACGTCAGGTTCTTGTCCGGAGCAAGACCGGCAGTGGCGCTCGCATGGCGGCCATGTTAGGCCGCGCGCCATGAAGATCGGCCGCGTCACCGACGACACCTTTGCACTCTTCGCCCGAGTCTGGCGCGAGCGCGGGCGGCAATACACGCCGCAACTCATCGCCATCCTCGGTCTCGTCGTGGTCATCGCGGCGACGACGAGCTTCTATCCACTGCTGATCAAGGCGGCCTTCGATGCCTTCGCCGATCCCGTAGGGGCCGAGGCGACCGGCTTCGTGCGCCGCATGGAGCGGCTGGTCTCGAAGTCGATCGATTTCGAGATCGGCGTCGTCAACGCCGTCGCCGTCGTCGTGGTGATCGTCACTGCGATCAAGGGCTTCTCGCTGCTGACCCAGACGGTGATGACCAACAGCGTCGTCAGCCGGATCGAGGCCGACATGCAGAGCGCGCTCTACAACCATCTGATCGACGCCGACCTGGCGCAGCTCCAGAGGGAAAACCCGGCCTCGCTCACCCAGCGCTTCACCACCGACTTCACCTTCGTCAAGGAGGCGCTGACCCGGCTGGTCAACATCGCGGTCCGCGACGTGATGACGGCGATCGCGCTGGTCGGCGCCATGCTCTGGATCGATTGGAAGATGACGGCGGTCGTGCTGCTGATCGCGCCGGTCGTCGCCAGGCCGATCGGCCGGATCGGCAAGAAGCTGCGCCGCATGGCGGCCTCGCAGCAGGAGCAGACCGGCCTAATGGCGAGCCTGGTCACCGAGAGCCTGCAGGGTGCGCGCGTCGCCAAGACCGATTCGCTCGAGCCTTATCTGAAGGAGCGCGCGGCCGGTGCCTTCGAGACGATCCGGGCGCTGAAGATGAAGGCGGCCAACGCCCGCGGGCGGCTTGATCCGTTGCTGGAGGTCGCCGGCGGGCTTGCGGTCGCCGGCGTGCTCGCGGCGATCGGCGTGCGCATCACCTCGGGCAGTTCCACCGTCGGCGATTTCACAGGTTATGTCTCGGCGTTGCTGCTCGCGGCCCAGCCGATGCGCTCGCTCGGCAATCTCAACGCCATCGTCCAGGAGGCGGGCGCCTCGCTGAAGCGCTATTACGCGCTGATCGACGAGAAGTCGCTGATCACCGAGCGCCCCGACGCCAAGCCGCTCGCGGTAGGCGGGGGCGCGGTTGCCTTCCGAGACCTGCGCTTCCGCTATCGCGACGACCAGCGCGGGCTCGAAGGCATCGACCTCGTCGCCGAGGCCGGCAAGACCACGGCGCTGGTCGGCCGTTCCGGCTCGGGCAAGTCGACCATGCTGGCGCTAGTGCCGCGGCTCTATGATCCCACCGAGGGCCGGGTCGAAATCGACGGGCAGGACATCCGCGACGTGACCCTGCGCAGCCTGCGCGGCCAGATCGGCGTGGTCAGCCAGGATGTCGTGCTGTTCGACGACACGGTGCGCGCCAATATCGGCTTCGGCCGCCCCGGCGCGAGCGAGGGGGACATCGTCGCCGCGGCCAGGGCGGCGGCGGCGCACGACTTCATCATGGCGATGCCCGACGGCTACGACACGAAGGTCGGCGAGCGCGGTTCGCGGCTTTCCGGCGGCGAACGCCAGCGTCTCGCCATCGCCCGCGCCATCCTCAAGGATGCGCCGATCCTGCTGCTCGACGAGGCGACCAGCGCGCTCGACACCCAGTCGGAGAGATTGGTGCAGGAGGCGCTGGCGGAGCTGATGAAAGGCCGGACGACGCTGGTCATCGCGCATCGGCTGTCGACCGTGCGGGAGGCCGACCAGATCGTCGTGCTCGACGAGGGCAAGGTGGTCGAGACCGGCGACCATGACGGGCTGATCGCGCGCGACGGTGCCTATGCGCGGCTCTACCGGCTGCAGTTTGCCGAGGGCTGAGCGATGCGCCTGGAGACCGAGCGCCTTGTCCTCGACCTGCACGGCGTCGAGCATTTCGAACCGCTCAGGCTGATGTGGGGCGATGCGGCGGTGGTGCGCCATATCGGCCAGCCCTCGAGCGCGCAGGAGGCCTGGATGCGGCTGCTGCGTTATCGCGGGCTCTGGCCGCTGCTCGGCTACGGCTATTGGGCGTTGACCGAGAAGGCGAGCGGCCGCTTCGTCGGGGATCTGGGTTTCGCCGATTTCCACCGGGCGATCGAGCCATCGATCCGCGGCATTCCCGAGGCGGGGTGGGTGCTGGCGGGCTGGGCGCATGGACGCGGATTCGCGAGCGAGGCGCTCACCGCCGCGCTCGGCTGGCTCGACGGGCAAGGCGCATATGACAGCTCGGTCTGCCTGATCGCGCCGGAGAACGAGCCCTCCCTGCGGCTGGCGCGACGCTTCGGCTTCCGGGACGAGCGCCTCGTCAGCTTCTTGGGGCATGACACATTGCTGCTGCGGCGGGCGCGGCCAGCATAGTCAAAAGGGAAGGTGCCGGCTTCCCCACAATCATGCCGGGCATGCGGCTTGAGCCGCCGTTGCTGACAGGAGCCGCCACATTCTGCTGGCAGTGTCGCTGCTCAAAAAACTGACGAGATCTGATTGTGACGACCATGACGACCGCCGCCGTTCCGGCGCGCAAGGCCACCCGCCGCGAATGGCTGGGCCTGATCGCGATCGCCTTCCCCTGCATGATCTATTCGATGGACCTGACGGTGCTGAACCTGGCGGTTCCGACGCTGACACGCGAACTCAAGCCGACAGCGGGCGAACTGCTCTGGATCATCGACATCTACGGCTTCATGGTCGCCGGCTTCCTGATGACCATGGGCACGCTCGGTGACCGGATCGGCAGACGCAAGCTCCTGCTGATCGGCGCGGCGGCCTTCGGCCTGGCTTCAACGGTCGCCGCCTTCTCGAGCAGCACCGAGATGCTGATCGTGATGCGGGCGCTGCTCGGCATCGCAGGGGCGACGCTGGCGCCCTCGACGCTGTCGCTGATCGCTGTGATGTTCGAGGACGAGACCGAGCGCACCTTCGCGATCTCGATGTGGATCGCCAGCTTCTCGGCCGGCGCCGTGATCGGCCCGCTGATCGGCGGTGCGCTGATCGAGTATTTCTGGTGGGGATCGGTCTTCCTGATCGCGGTGCCGCCGATGCTGATCCTGCTGGTGATCGGGCCGATCCTGCTGCCGGAATACAAGGCGCCGCAGGCAGGGCGACTCGACCTCGTCAGCGCGCTGCTCTCGCTGGCGGCGATCCTGCCGGTGATCTACGGGATCAAGCATTTGGCCGAGTTCGGGCTGTCGGGGTCTGCTGTCGCCAGCATCGTCGCAGGGCTGGTGTTCGGCGTGGTGTTCGCCCGCCGGCAGACGCGCCTCGCCGATCCGATGGTCGATCTCGCCTTGTTCGGGATTGCCGCCTTCCGCGCGGCGCTGGCGATCAACCTCGCCGGCATCATGGTGATGTTCGGCAGCTTCATCTTCATGGCGCAGTATCTGCAGCTGGTCGCCGGGCTGACGCCGCTGGAAGCCGGCATCTGGTCGCTGCCTTCGGCAGTCGCCTTCACGCTCGCTTCGTTCGCGGTGACACCGCTGTCGGTGCGCTTCAAGCCCGCGACGCTGATGGCGGGCGGCATGGTGCTCTCTGGCCTCGGCTTCGCCTGGCTCGCCCTCGCGCCGAACCTCGTCCAGATCGTCGCCTCATCGATCCTGTTCTCGATCGGCTTTACGCCGGTGATCGCGCTGACGACCGGGATCGTGGTCGGTTCGGCGCCGCAGGAGCGGGCAGGGGCGGCCTCGGCCATGTCCGAGACCAGCATCGAATTGGGCGGTGCGCTCGGCGTCGCCGTGTTCGGCAGCCTGGGGGCGGCACTTTATCGCCAGAGCATGGCGGGGCTTTCGGTCACGGGTGTCGACAGCGCCACGCTGGCGCCGGCGCGCTCGACGCTCGGCGGGGCTCTGGCGGCGGCCGAGCAGCTGGCGCCGGACCAGTCGGCTCATCTGCTGCAGGCGGCGCGCGAGGCCTTCATGACAGGCTTCCACGCGGTCGCGCTGATCGCGATCGCCGGCATGGTCTTCTGCATCGCGGTGGCGCTGACGACCTTGCGTGACGCAAAGCCGTCGGCGGCGCATTGAGCGAGGCGACAGCTTGGGGCAATCCCGAGCCTGACGGCTGGATCAGGGCTCGCGCAGCAGCGCCTCGGCCGCGGCCGGGAAGCCGCGGAAGGAGAGCGGCAGCGTGACCTCGCGCTTGCCGGCGTCGAGATAGCGCATCTGGCCGGCCTCGCTGAGGCCGCGCCAGCGCTTGAAGGCGTCGTCGCTCAGTGTCGCCTCGGCGAAGCAGCCACCGGGCAGGCAGCGCTGGAAGACGGCGAGCGCCTCGTCCTTCTCGGCGACGACCACGCGCACGCTGACCTTGTCGCCGAGTGCAAGGTTCGGAGGCACCTGGATCACCAGCTTGATAGGCTCGCTCTTGACCGGCCGGCCGATGGCGACCAGAGCGATCGGGCCGCGCTGCCCCTGCTGTTCCAGGGTCTGGACGATCTCGCAGACGCGGGCTGCAACACTCTGCTGGCAGCGCAGGATCCAGTCGCCATAGGTCGCGGCGGTGTTGTCGGGCTGGGAGATGGCGCCGGGTGTCGGAGTCGCCTGCGCCTGGACCGGGCGCTGCTGGGCGGGGCGTTGCGCCGGCGCCTGCTGTGCGAAAGCCGCGCCGGAGAGGAGAGCGGCGGAGAAGGCGAGGGCAGTCTGTCGTCTCGGCATGGCTGGAATGGTCCAAAGCGGGCAATCGCCGACTTCAAGACTAGGAGTGACGGCCGCGCAAGTCGCGGTTGTGAACGGCTGTCAAGGATGCCAGCCGCTCTCCTGCGCCGGAGCCTCGTCCTTGACCTCCTGGGCGCGCGCTTCCTCGACCACCGCGAAGACCGCGCGCAACGCCGCCTCGACACCTTCGCCCGAGGCGGCCGACAGGGCGATCGGCGTGCGCCCGCTGGCGCGCTTCAGGCGGGCGAGCTGTTCCTTGCGCGCCTCCGGCGTCAGGGCGTCGACCTTGGAGAGCGCGACGATCTCCGGCTTCTCGTCGAGGTCGGCGCCATAGGCGGCAAGCTCCTTGCGCACCGTCTTGTAGGCCTTGCCTGCATGTTCGGTCGTGCCCTCGACAAGGTGCAGGAGCACGCGGCAGCGCTCGATATGGCCGAGGAAGCGGTCGCCGAGGCCATGGCCTTCATGTGCGCCTTCGATCAGGCCGGGGATGTCGGCGAGCACCATTTCGCGCGCGTCGACGCGGACGACGCCAAGGCCGGGATGCAGCGTGGTGAAGGGATAGTCGGCGATCTTCGGCTTGGCCGCCGTCACCGTGGCGAGGAAGGTCGACTTGCCGGCATTGGGCAGGCCGACGAGGCCGGCATCGGCGATGAGCTTGAGCCGCAGCCAGACCCAGCGTTCCTCGCCTGGCAGGCCGGGATTGGCGTGGCGCGGCGCCTGGTTGGTCGAGGTCTTGAAATAGGCGTTACCGAAGCCGCCATTGCCGCCCTTGCACAGCACGAAGCGCTGGCCCGGCTCGGTCAGGTCGGCGATCAGCGTCTCGCCGTCCTCGTCGAGGATCTCGGTGCCCGGCGGCACCTTGAGCACGATCGGGGGACCATTGGCGCCGTGCCGGTCCTTGCCCATGCCGTGCTCGCCGATCCTGGCTTTGAAATGCTGCTGGAAGCGGAAGTCGATCAGCGTGTTGAGGCCCTGGACGCATTCGACCACGACGTCGCCGCCGCGCCCGCCATCGCCGCCATTGGGCCCGCCGAACTCGATGAACTTCTCGCGCCGGAACGAGACGCAACCGGCGCCGCCGTCGCCGGCCTTCACATAGATCTTGGCTTGGTCGAGGAATTTCATGAGGGAGTAGGTAGTCGCATGAGCGCGCGAGAGCAATGCGTCGCCCGCCTCTCCGGGCGTCCCGAATCGCACTTCATGCAGAATTATGTTGCAGTGCAGCAACGAATGCCCATCTCGGGGGTTGTCATCCGCCAGCCCCACTCCGCGGCTGACGAAGCAAGGGCCATGACGATGCGAAAGCTCTCCGACACGATCGCCCGCCTATCGGCCTACCGCACCCAGCTTGGGACGGGGGCGGGCCCCGATATGTCCGGCCGCCTCGGCACCTTGCCGGAGTTCGGCAGCAACCCCGGCGCGCTGCTTGCCCGAACCCATCTTCCGCCCGAGCTTCCCGCCGGCGCGCCGCTCGTCGTGGTGCTGCATGGCTGCACCCAGACCGCTTCCGGCTACGATCTTGGCTCCGGCTGGTCGACGCTGGCCGATCGCGACGGCTTTGCGCTGCTGTTTCCCGAGCAGCAGCGCGCCAACAATGCCAATCTCTGCTTCAACTGGTTCGAGCCGGGCGATACGCAGCGCGGCAGGGGCGAGGCGCTGTCGATCAGCCAGATGATCGAAACGATGATCACGCGCTACGGCCTCGATCGCGGCCGCGTCTTCATCACCGGCCTGTCGGCGGGCGGGGCCATGGCCGGCGTCATGCTGGCGACCTATCCCGAGCTCTTCGCCGGTGGTGCGATCATTGCAGGTCTGCCCTATGGCGTCGCGGGTACCATTCCCGAAGCCTTCGACCGCATGCGAGCCCATGGGCTCCCGGGAGAGAAAAGGCTGCAGGATCTGGTGCGCTCCGCCTCGCGGCATGATGGGCCCTGGCCGACGATCTCGATCTGGCAGGGCAGCGCCGACCGCACCGTCGCCCCTGCCAATGCCGCAGCGCTGGTCGCGCAATGGCGCGGTGTCCACGACCTGCCTGCCGAGCCGTCCGCGAGCGAATCGGCGGATGGCCAGAGGCGCCGGGTCTGGCGGGACGCCGACGGACGCGACCTGATCGAGGAGTACAGCATTGCCGGAATGGGCCATGGCACGCCGATCGCCGGCGACGGAATCGGCCGACCGGGGCCGTATATGCTGGCCGCCGGCATTTCCTCGACACAGCGGATCGCCGGGTTCTGGGGGCTGCGGGCCGGTAAGGCAGAGAAAGCCAAGCCGTACGCGAAAACACCGGCCGCTCCGCTCCCGGCGCGCGAGCCTGCCATGGCCGCCGATCCGGCGCGGCCGGAGCCAGAACCGCCGCGCGTGACCGATCAGCCGGCTACGCCGCCTGCAGCCGCTGGCGTGCGCAAGATCATCGAGGATGCGCTGCGCTCAGCCGGCCTGATGCGGTGAAGACGGATTTCGGCCCCGCCCGGGAGGGCGGGACCGATGGGTTCAAGCGAGGCAGGGCTCCTCGCTGAAGCTGTCAGCCTGCTGCTGATGTTCGGCCGCCGGCAGCGGCGCCCAGCCGGACGCGCTCCAGCTCTTCAGCGCCGCCCAGGTCGAGCGGTCGAGCCGGAACTGCTCGCAGGGGAACAGGCCGCCACGCGCCGGCAGTGACTTCAGGAAGGAACCCTCCTGCCGGAAGCCGCTCTTCTCCAGCACCCGGCGCGAGGCCGGGTTGATGACACGGGTGTCGGCCTCGACCGCATCGATCTCGACCAGCGAGAACATCGTGTCGATCAGCGCCTGCACCGCCTCGGTGGCATAGCCCTTGTTCCAGTGCGGCGTGCCGAGCCAGTAGCCGATGAACGGCCGTCCGGTCGCCTGCTTGTGCGCGCCGATCATGCCGATCAGGTCGTTCGGCTTCTCACGCGGGGTGATCGCCAGCACGAGATGATCGCCGAGCGCATTGCCCTTGCGCGTCGCGAAGATGAAGGGATCGACTGCCTGGGTCGGATAGGGATGCGGAATCGAGGCGGTCATCTCGGCCACGGCCTTCTCGCCGGCGAGGCGCAGGATGGCGGTGGCATCGGCGATCCGCGGCCAACGCAGCCACAGCCGCCGGGTCTCGAGCCGGAAGACGTCGTCTCTCGTCAATTCGGGGAACATCTTGGTCTCTCCGTCGGCGCAAACGAAAGGGGGAGCTGGGCTTTGGTCCCATCTCCCCCTCGCTTGACCTTCGGGAAACCCGCTTGGGGCTCTTATTCCCTTGATCCGTCCGGTTCGATGGAACCGGCGGATCGAGAACATTCCCTATCCGCCGTTTATTCTGCGGCCTCTTGGGCCGGGACTACGTTCACGAAAGCTCGGCCGAGCTTCGTCGTGAATCGGACGCGACCGTTCGACGTGGCAAAGAGCGTATGGTCTTTGCCCATGCCGACGTTCACGCCGGCGTGCCATTTGGTGCCGCGCTGACGAATAATGATGTTGCCGGCCACGACCGCCTGGTCGCCGAAGCGCTTCACGCCGAGGCGCTTGCTTTCGGAGTCGCGACCGTTGCGGGACGAGCCGCCTGCCTTTTTGTGAGCCATAACGCCCTACCTCAAAAACTCTTCAGTCCATGTAACCCGAATCGGCGGCAAAAGCCACCCCGACCGGGCGTGAAGCTGCGCGGTGCCTGTCAGCGCCGGTCAGTAGTCCTCGCCGGAAGCGAGCTCGGCCTGGTCAGCCTTGGCCCGCGGCGGCTTGCCGGCGAGCAGCTCCTTGGCCTGCTCGACCCACTCCTCGCGGGTGGCGCGGCCACGCAGCTTGAGCTCTTCGTCCCACTTGGCGATATCGGCCTCGGTCCAGGCGGCGATGTCGTTCCAGGAGGTGATGCCGGCGGCGCGCAGCTTCTTCTCGATGGTCGGGCCGACGCCCGAGATCAGCGAGAGGTTGGAGGCGTCGAGGCCCTCGGCCTTGGCTTCAGCCTTGGCCTTGGCCGGCTTGGCCGAAGCGGTCTTGGCCGAAGCCTTGCCCTTGACGGTTTCGCTGCCGGCCTTGAGCGCGACCGGAGCGGCTTCGCCCTTTTTCATCTCCGGCTTCTTGCCGCCGGTGAGGATGTCGGTGATGCGCACCACGGTCAGCTCGGCGCGGAAGCCGCGCTTGCGCTTGGAATTCTGGCGGCGGCGCTTCTTGAAGGCGATGACCTTCTCGCCGCGGGCCTGCTCGACGATCTCGCCGGCGACGGTGATGTCACCGAGGAAGGGAGCGCCGATCGTCGACTTCTCGCCATCGGTCAGCATCAGGACGGAGCCGAAAGCGACGGTGTCGCCCGGGTTGCCCTCGATCTTGGCGACGGTGATGCGGTCATTGGCGGCGACGCGGAACTGCTTGCCGCCGGTCTTGATGACTGCGAACATCTTAGTGTTCTCCATGTTGAGCCCCGCCCTGTCATGTGCCCCTGCAGGGCGCACGCGGGACGGCTTTTTGGCAGTCGGTTGCGTGGTCGGGTTGCTCTTCGAGGCCCGCTGCGCCTGCCGCATGGAAGCGGCATGGTGGGCGGCAGCCAAAAGAGATCAGGCGCGGGTTTCCCCACGCCGGACGCGGCTTCCTAGTCGCGCAGGGGCGAGCCGTCAAGGAAAAGCAGCATGGCAGCGATTGATTTCAAGGCGATGACGGCGTTGTGGACGCATCGCTCCGGAAAGGCTTGTGCAGCGGGGATGCAATGTGTAGTAAGCACCCCGCCTCGACCAGAGCGACCGCGGACAGGTGGCAGAGTGGTTGAATGCACCGCACTCGAAATGCGGCATACCCGCAAGGGTATCGGGGGTTCAAATCCCTCCCTGTCCGCCATTCTATCCCGTAAGATGCTGATGTTGCTGACAAATATGTTGGGCTTCAGTTGGCGAGTCGCAAAATCACCTACAAGAGCCCAATCGCTGGGAAATACCTGCGCTTAACGGCGTAAGTTCTATTGATTTTACCGTTTGAGCGGGGATTTGCGCGAGCAGTCCTTAAGCGGGCTACGACGAGGGGCCGGGCGGCTCGCATTGAGAGCCCTAGGCTCAACGAACCATAGCTCCGACCATTCTCGAAAAGCCTCTTTATTTCAAAGGATTGCCTGATTGTCCCGGCGCCGAATCCATCCTGGGGATCGACTGAGCGCCGGGATATGAGGATGTGTCGAAGGCGCATCGCGGCAGCGAATTTCCGATTCGGTGAGACTTTCGGAGCGCAGCCGAGGATGCGTACGAGGGTGGCATTGCAGTCGGTGCGGTGAGAACAGACTTCAACGCCGGAGCGATCGCCAAGCCGCATGCGGCCAACCCAAGTGAAAGTTCCCTGTCCGTGACAGGGGCCAACGATATCTTTTTTCTCTCCGAAGCAGACGCAAAGAAGTCCGGCAAACATGGCCTTCAGGACGCGTTTGGAGAAGTTATCAAAGAATCGCAAATTGAAGTTGTATTATGAAAACTGACTAGCCATCACACTGCTGTGGCCCGAAATCTATTTCTCTCTGAAGGCCCGGCGCATCTGATCGGCCATCGGCTTGACCAAATAGCTTGCCAGCGAGCGGGGATCGGTGCGGATGAAGACCTCGACGGGCATGCCTGGCAGTAGTACCGTGTCACTCGGTATTCCGCTGCGATCGAAACGCAGGCGCACGACGAAATAGGGCTCGTCGACGCGTTCATCCTTCACCGCATCGGCACTGATCCGGATCACGCGCCCCTCGATCTCCGGCGTGGTGCGCTGGTTCAGATTCGAGAAGCGTAAGCTCGCCGGCTGGTCCAGGCGGATTTGGTTGACATCGACCGGCCTCACCCGGGCTTCAGCGATCAAAGCATCGTTCTCCGGCACGATCTGCATCAACTGTTCGCCTGCCGTGATGACGCCGCCGAGGGTATGGACGGAAAGGCTGAGCACCACGCCAGCCTGCGGGGCTCGAATCTCGACTCGCTCGCTCTGGTCGAGCGCGGTGGCTCGCTTCTCGGTCAGTTCGGACGTCTTGGCTCGGATGTCGGCGAGCTGCTTGGCGACATCGGTCCGGGCGGTCTGGTCGATCTCGATGATCTGAAGCTCCGTCTCCGAGATCTTGCCCCTGGTCTGGGCAAGCATCGCCGCGAGCTTTCCCGCCTCGCCGCCAAGCCGCGCGCGCTCACGCTCAAGTGCCATCAGGCGCGTGGAGGGGATGAGCTTCTTCTCCCAAAGCTCGCGGATGCCAGTGAGTTCCTTCTCGACCAGGTCGAGCTCGAGCCGCTTGGCCTCCTGCTGACCTTGCAGGCCTGCGCCCTCGTCGTGAAGCTGCTTGATCCGCTCGCGCAGCTGCGCCTTCTGGCCAGCGAGCGCCTCAGTACGGTAGCGGAAAAGCGTCTTTTCTCCAGAGACGAGACTTGCGAGCGACGGGTCCGATGCGGCAGCCAACAATGCAGGAGTAAAGCCGGGTTCGCTTGCCCCGTCCCGCTCCGCCTCAAGCCTGGCACGGCGCGCCGAAAGCTCCCACAAATCATTGGTCACGGCATTGAGCGTCGCCTTGGCAACTGTCGGATCGAGCCGCAGCAGGACCTCGTCTTTGGCGACGCGGCTGCCTTCGCTCACCAATATCTCGCTTACCACGCCGCCGCTCGGGTGCTGGATCCTCTTGAGCTCGCTCTCGACCACCAGATTGCCGCTCGCAATGACTGCTCCGGAGACATCGATGGCAGCGCTGAGCGTGGTGAATCCACCGATCAGCGCGACGAGCACTCCGGCAAGCGCAACGCTATGCAGCGCAAGCGAGCGTTCAAGCGTGCGTCCGGGCCTGGGCATCGGCTGCGCTCCTTCTCGATGCGGCTATCGCCCGCCCCTTCGAAGCGGTGCGCATGGTCTTGCCTTGGGCAGCGCGAGCCTGGGGCGGCGCCGATGCGGCGAGGGCCTTCAGCACCTCGTCGCGAGGCCCCAGGCGCTGGACATGCCCTTCATTCAACACCATCAGCTGGTCGACGGCGGCGAGAGCGCTCCCATGATGAGCGATGACAATGGCAATGCCGCCACGTTGCCGTATGCCGACGATGGCCCGCAGCAGCGCCTGCTCGCCTGCCGAGTCAAGGCTCGCATTAGGCTCGTCGAGCACGACAAGGAAAGGTCGGCCGAACAGCGCGCGCGCCAGACCAATGCGCTGGCGCTGGCCACCGGAGAGCATGGTGCCTCCTTCGCCGACCTGCGTGTCATAGCCGTCGGGAAGGCGCAGGATCATCTCATGCACGTCTGCTTCAGCTGCTGCGACCTGAACCGCCTCGGCCGACCGATCCATCGCGAAACGTGCAATATTCTCGGCGACGGTTCCCGCGAGCAGCTCCACATCCTGCGGGAGGTAGCCAATCGCCCCGCCGATGACGTCCCGATCCCATTGGTCGAAGGTGGCACCGTCGAGGCGGATGACTCCACGCGCGGTGGGCCAGACACCCACAACGGCGCGAGCCAAGGACGATTTGCCGGACCCACTCGGGCCGACGATGCCGAGGGCGCTGCCGGCCCGCAACACGAAGCTGGCATTGGCGACCACGGCTCGTTCGGAAGCGGGAATGGCCACGCTGACAGCCACGACAGATAGTTCCCGCTTCGGCAATGCGATCGATGTCGGGCCCTGGCGGCTCGGCGTAGACGTCAGCGCCGCATCGAGCCGGGACCACGACTGACGCGCGGCAACGAACCCGCGCCAGTTCGCGATCGCCAACTCCACGGGTGACAGAGCGCGGATGGTCAGGATCGTTGCCGCCAGCATGATGCCGCCGGAAGCTTCCTGATGGATGACGAGCCAAGCGCCCAGCGCAAGGACTGCCGACTGCAGTACCGTGCGCAGCAACCGCGTCGCGGCATTCAGATAGCTCGCGAGACCCTGGGCCGCATCCTGACGATCGAGATAAGTATGCGTCCGCTCGAGCCACCGCCCCTGCATCCGGCTACGCATGCCAAGCGCATCGATCATCAGCGCATTGCGGCGCATTTCCTCGGTCCGCCGACCACGCGCTGTCGACAGGGTGGCAAGCTCCTCACTGGAGCGGGCGGTGAGGCGGTCGCCTGCCCAGGTCAATAAGCTCAGCAGGACGGCACCGGCAAGGACCGCGACCCCGAGGCCAGGGTGAAATGCGAAGCACAACGCGACATAGAGCGGAGTCCAGGGCAAATCGAAGAAGGCGGCACTGCCGCCGCCCGCGAAGCTGCGGATCGTATCGAGATCACGGATCGCCTGGAGCCCCTCGGCGCCCTGCGCTTCGGCCAGGACATGCAAGGCTTTCGGGCTGACGCGGTCCGCGAAAAGACGACCGATCCTGATCAGCATGCGGCTGCGAAGCACCTCGAACAGGCTCTGAAACAGGAACATGGCGAGGGCGAACAGGCTTAGGCCGATCAGGGTTGCCTCGCTACGGCTCGGTAGAACGCGGTCATAAACCTGGAGCATGAAGAGCGGGCCTGTCAGCATCAGCAGATTGATCACGCCACTGGCGATCGCGACACTCGCGATCGCTCCGCCCACCGGGCGTAATGCGGCCTTCAGTTCGGACGCGGCCTTCGTCTTAGCGGCAGGCGACGACATGGGCGAACTTCACCTAGCGTTTTCCGGGAAGGGCGGCGCGATGATGCGCCGCCCAACTCAGTGTCAGATCAGGCCGAGCGCGTGGCCGAGCCCGCCGCCCGACTGACCGTGATTGTCGAGGTCCAGCAACGAAGTCACAGTGCCGATGACGCCACCGTCTGATCCATCTGCCTCGATCACGTTCGTCACCGTGGCTAGCAGCCCGCCGCCCCCGTCCGCCGTCGGCGTGAGCAAGCCGGCGAGGCCATCGGTCCCGGCGCCGTCAAGCGAGGGAATGACGATAGCGCTGCCGAGGCCAGCTGAGGCGGCGTCGTTGGCGAGATCGGCCAGCGCGCCTTCCACGGTCTGGCTGATGCCGGCCAAAAGCCCGCCGGCGTCCGCAGTTCCGCCGCCGAGGCCGAGCGCCTGCGTCGTCGAAACAAGCCCGTCGATGGCGAGCGGAATGCCGATGGCAGTTCCACCGGTGTCACCGAAAGTGTCGAGGGCCTGGCTGACCGAGCCTGTCAGACCATTCGGGGAATTGCTGAGACCACCCTCCGTTGTGCCAAGGATGTTCGCGACGAGATCCCCGGTTGCAGTCAAGGTCACGTCGAGCTGATGACCTGCGTCGGTCAGGCTTGGCGTACCGTTCCCCGAGAGAAGCTCGCCGGGGAGCTTCAGGACGTCAGTGACGAGATTGCCGCTGCCGTCCGAGTTCGAGCCGACCAAGTCGAGGGTCGTCGTCAGATTGTCCACGAGGCCCCCCACGACACCGAGAGCCCCGCCGCCACCCGGGCTGAGCAGGTCCCCGACCTGGTCGAGGTCGAGGCCGCTACCGCCGATGATGCCGTCCGATCCGAGCAAGCCGAGACCCGACGGATCTGAGCCAAGATCTTGCGGGATCGCGGTGATCAGCCCGGCCACGCCATTGGCGAGATCGCCGACATGGTCAGCGACATGCGTCACTGCGCCGAGGACATCGCCACCAGCGAGCAGGGTGCCCGGCAAGTTGACGACGTCGGTAACGAGATTGTCGGTCGTGCCGATTTTGCCGAGGCCGATCGTCTCGCCGAGGTTCGTCACAGCGTGAGTGACATAGGTCAAGCCGATCTCGTGGCTCGCACCTTCGAGGAGTTGGTGGAAATCGAGGACCAGCTCGTTCGCGGTGTCGATCAGCGGCCTTTCGCCCGCGCCCGTCACCGTCTCAGTCACGTCATCGACGAACTGGCCAGCATAAATTGTAGCAGAACCCAGATTGTTGATGGCGTCAGCAACATTGCCGGTCGTCTCGTTGAGGCCGCTCACCTCGCCCGGTAGCTTGGTGACATCTGCAACCAGCGTCTGGTTGGTGTCATGGCCAAGGTCGGTGAGGCTATGGCCGAGCGCCTCGACGAGAGCACCGGGTGAGGCCACAGTCTGGCTGCTGCCTTCGCTAGCCGTGAGCAACGCTGCTGAGCTGACGGAATTGATCAGGTCTGCGACTTGCGAAGAGGCGCTGATGGCGGGCTGTGCCTCATCCGGGCTGCCCTGGGCGCTCAGAAGATCCAGCGGGATCAGCGAGGCGAGCTGAGCGGTGAGCGCATCAGCCGAAAGTCCACCTGGTTGTGTAAAAAGTGATTCGGAGCCGGCTATGGCTTCGATGCTACGCATTCCCAGTAGATCGTTCGAAACCATCATCATGATTACCTCCTGCGGTCGGTCCTTGATCCTCCTCCAGCCAGTTCGATCGGTACGCATAGGCACAATTTCAGTTCCGATCCGCACTATTTATGGGTAAACAATCGATTGAGAACTCATGTAGGCTGCTAGATATCGAAGATGATAAGCCAAGTGGTTCGGCAGCAAACTGATTGCCGAACTGGGTAATAGCAGCCCTGCGACGCTCCCTATCAGGAGGTCACCGCATGCCTTGGCGCCCTTCGCCTACGGGTCGAAGGGTAGCCGCAGCGGTACGACGGTCGACCGCGAGCCGCATGGCAAGCCTGCCAGAGCCGAGGCGTGCAACAAGAAGACCTGCAGCATTGGTCAGGCTCCAATGTCCTGATGTGGCACACTTCGGCGGTGAGAAAGCACTACTGATGCGCAGCCTCGTCGGCCACGGAGCCGAACCGGAGCTGCCCTGTTGCTCTTCCGGTCTCATAAAGGCCTCGCAATTCGTCAGGCCTGAAGTCGAGTGGGTCTACGGCTTCCGGCACGCTCGTCGGCAGCGCGACGAGGTGGAAGCGGGCGCCGGCTCGCCTGGCTTTCGCTTCGGCGTCCTGAACGGAGGTGTACACCAGCTGCCGGATGAGCTGGGTGATGCCGCGTCGCGCCAGACCGAGCATGTGCCGCGCTTCGCTCCGCAGCGCGGCGTCGCGACTGACATGTCCGTTGGCGATGACCCAGACATGCGTCGCGACAGTCCTGCGTGCCTTGAGCATGAAGGCCTCAAGCGGAACCGGCGTCTTGACGCCGCCGTCGCTATGGACGGCGAGCTTGCCTTCCTGGTCGCGCACATACACCGGTTCGACCAGCCCCGGGACGGCGGCCGAAGCGACGAGGACGCCGAGAAAGGCGCTTTTGCGATCGCCCTGACCCGAGGCGATCACACCCATGTCCCAAAGAACCGAGCGGCCGGCCGTCATATCGGTGGTCGTGACATAGAGGCGCCGACCCGCCGCATGCGCCGCCGCGACGGCGTCGAGTGTGGTTTCGTCGATCACCTCGTCCAACAGGCGGCGCAAGGGCGCGGGATCGTAGAGACCCGTTCCCAGCAACGTTTTGACCCCGTTGGAGCGGAAAATGTCGCGGGTCCGCGTGGAGGTGTATATGCGTTCCAGCAGTGCGTCATAATCCGGGCCCAGGAACGCTGCCGTGGCCTGCAAAGCGCCGGTCGACGTGCCGGAGACGATATCGAATTGCGGGCGCCGGCCGCTGGCCGTCCAGGCCGTGATGACCCCGGCCCCAAACGCCCCGTCCGCCCCGCCGCTCGTCAGAACGAGAATGTGGCGGGGGGAACCGGCGCGTCGCGGCAAATTTGGAGCAACCGCGGAGGAGCCGTCTACTCGGCCAGTGGTCAGCATGGCTCCGCTGGCGTCGACGACGAGGCCAGCGTCGGCGCAGCCCGACAGCAGCAACGCCAAGCACAGGGCGGCCAGCTTTGCCCGGCGGCGGGGCGTGGGTGCTGCGCTTCGCGTCACGCGAATGCCATTCCCACCATTTCTTCAGACAGCGCCCAGAGCCGCGCAGCGGCGGTGCTGTCGGTCGCCTGCTGGGGCGGCGTCTCCTCCGTCGGAAAGCCGCGCGTCCCGCCGAGCCTGTCGGGACCGTAATAGCCGCCGTCTCTCGCCGACGGCGCCGTCGCCGCGTAGAGCGTCGGCAGCGCTCCCTGCCACGCCGGCTGGAACAGGAAGGAAAGGTGGCGGCGCGCCAGTCCAGCGATGCTCCACCGGCCGGCCTGGTTGGGGATCAGATCCGTGCGCGTGATCCCCGGATGCGCCGCCAGGCTCTGGACGCCCCAAGCAGCGGCCCGGCTGCGGCGGCTGAACTCCAGGGCGAAGATGATGCAGGCGAGTTTCGACTGCGCGTAGACCGGCATCGACCGGTAGGCGCGCGCCGCCTGCAGGTCGTCGAAGTCGATGGCGCCGCGGCGCGCGGCGACACTGCCGAGCGTGACGACACGTGGCAGCTGCCTCCGCCTGAGCAGGGGAAGCAGGTGCGCGGAGAGTGCGAAGTGCCCGAGATAATTGGTGGCGAACTGCAGCTCGAAGCCATCCGCCGAAACGCGCCGCTGCGGCGGCTGCATGATTCCGGCATTGTTGATCAGAAGGTCGAGGCCGTCGTGCTCGTCGGCCAGGCGCGCCGCAAAAGCGGCGACCGAGCCGAGACTAGCAAGATCGAGCTCCGCAAATCGGACTTTCGCATCGGGCACGGCCGCCCTGATCGCCGTGACCGCATCCGCGCCCTTGGCGGGATTGCGGCCAGCGATGATCACGTCCGCACCGGCACCAGCAAGCGCGAGCGCGTCTTCATAACCCAGTCCACCGGTGCCGGTGACGACGGCCGTCCGGCCGCGCTGCGATGGAATGTCGGCGGTGGTCCACTGGCTCATAAGCAATACCGATCCTTGAGGTTGGGCCGAAACCGCGGGCTCTCGTCCGGTCCTGCCGGCGAGCGAGGTCGCCTTTTGCCGACGAACCCTACGCGCAGGCGAAGAGACGGATTGCGCTGGCTCTTGCGCCTATCGACGACGATCGCCCCTAGCTTCGAGGCCGGGAGAATGCCTGGGAGGCGGCTCGAGCGGCTATGCCTCAACTCCCAAAAAATATGCCTGATCCTGCAATCGAAGCCCGCAGATGGCCGGCTCGGTCCGGTCAGGTCGATCCTGCGGTTCGGCTTCGTCCATGGGGAGGGAGGGCGATCGCCGCTGCCCCTTGCTGGCGGAGGCCCGGCTCCATCCCGCCCAACGGATGAGCATGGTGCACCATGTCGATATCGGCACGGCGACGAGGCTCGCTCTCTCCGCCGCGCTCGACGGCCGCATCGTCAATATCGGCGACGACGCGCCGACATCGCTTCACGAGCTGGTGGAACTGGCCGGGGCGTTTATGGCGCCTGTCACGGAGCCGTTGGCGTCCCCCTGGCGCCTTCATATGGACGTCTCGCTCGCCAGGCGGCTCGGTTTCCAGCCCGTCGTCAGAACTGTCTGTCAGGCCGCCGAGCTGGATGTGATGTGAAGCCGGGCGCAGCGATCCGCTAAGCCGCTGGCATCTTGCGGCTGGCATAGGTGGCATAGAGGCGGGCCTGATTCATCGCGTCCCGTTTCGGCGCGACGCCGAAGGTGCGGGAATACTCCCGGCTGAACTGGGACGGGCTCTCATAGCCGACCTGGTAGGCCGCCTGTGCGACGCTCGCGGCATCCGCCACCATCAGGCGCCGCGCCTCGAGAAGCCGCAGCTGCTTCTGGAACTGGAGCGGGGTCATCGCGGTCAGCGACTTGAAGTGCTGATGGAAGGAGGACTGGCTCATGCGCGCCGCCTCCGCGAGCGTTTCGATCCGCACCGTCTTGGCGAAATCCTCGCGCAGAATCCGGATCGCCCTCGCAATGCGCTCGCTGCTCGATTCCGGCAGAGTGAGGTTGCACAGCTCGCCGCCATGCGGCCCGCTCAGCAGCAGGTAGCAGATCTCTCGCATCACCGATGGGTAGAGGACGGGGATCGCACCGGGCGTCTGGGAGATCCGGATCAGTCGCTGCACGCAGTCCGCGAGCGCCACGTCGACCTGGCCCACGAAAACGCAAGGTCCCGAGCCGGAAGCGGGGCGGGGTAGAGGGTCGAGCTGGGCCAACACGTCTCGCAGCATCGCCACATCGAGATCGATGGTGACGCCGACGAAAGGCCTGTCCGGTCCCGCCTCGATGATCCGGCCGGTGCCCGGCAACTCGATGCTGACCACCAGATACTCCATGGCGCGATAGTCCAGCATGGCGTCGCCGAAGAGGATCTGCTTCGCGCCCGCCAGGACGAGGCAGAGCGAGGGCCTGTAGATCCGGCGCATCGGCATCATCTGCTGGAATGAGCGGACGATGCTCACGCTTTCGATACCCGTCGGAAACAGACCCTGGCCGCCGCCCTGCGCCTCGATATAGGCGTTGACCATGGCGAGCAGCGGCGCGGTCGCCGGCGCCTCCGGCAGAGGAGCCAGCGGTTCCACGAACTCGCTGGTCACCCGCCGCCCATCTGTAGGAACAGGCAGATTTATTACGATTTCAGACATTCTGGTCGCCCGATCCCCATTCTAGCTTGCCTCGTCTCATGCAGGCGAAAGGCGCAAAAATCATGGCGGAATCGGCGACCACGTCGAGGGACAGTTTGGAACTCTTGCCGGATGCGGCCCAGAGATACGGTGCCGGCAATGTAGAAGGCTGGCGTGCCGGAGCGTTGTTGTTGACGTTCTTCCTTGTCAGCGCACTGTCTCAGGTCGACAGGATTTTGCCCTATATCATGGCGGAGTCGATCAAGGCGGAGTTGTCGCTCAACGATACTCAGATCGGACTACTGACCGGGGTCGCCTTCGCTGTCTGCTACACGCTGCTCTCGCTTCCGCTCGCACGCGCCGCCGACCGCGGCTCGCCGCGCTTCGTGCTGGTTTCGTGCATTTTTTTGTGGAGCGCGATGACGGCGCTCGGTGGGCTGGCCTCGAGCTTCCTGCTCCTGGCTCTGACACGGTTCGGGGTGGCCTTCGGCGAAGCGGGCGCGATGCCTGCCGCCCATGCGATCATCGCCCGCCGGATCCGGCCCGAGCGGCGGGGGCTGGCGATCGGCCTGTTCGCCATGGGCATTCCGCTCGGCACCATGGTGGGTTTCGCGGCGGGCGGCGCGCTCGGCGATGCGCTGGGCTGGCGCATGGTGCTCATCGGCGCGGGCATCATCGGCTTAGCGATCGGAGCGATGGCGCTAGCCGTGCCCGGGCCGACGCCGCCGCGTAAGACCGAGGCGATCTCGAAGGAGCCTTTCCTGCGGACAAGCTTCGCCCTGTTGTCTTCTCCCGGGTTTCGCTGGCTCTTCGCCGGCGCCGTCGTCGCCAGCTTCGCAGCGGCACCGTTCTATGTCTTCGTGGCGCCATTCCTGATCCGCACTCACGGCTTCACCGCCAGCGAAGCCGGGTTGGCTTTCGGCCTGCTGCAGGGCCTGATGGGCATTGCCGGGACCTTGCTCGGCGGCCGCTTCTTCGACCGCGCCGTCCGCACCGGTACCGGCCGCGTTCTCGGTCCGCCCGCGATCATCTTCCTGCTCGCGAGCATTCCGATGACGGCGGCGTTGTTCGTTCCGGTCGGATGGGTGTCGATTCTGCTGCTGGTACCGAGCATGTTCTCCTTCGCCTTCATGCTGCCATGGGGCTTCGGAGCCGCGCATCTGGTCGCCGGAGAGGGTAGGGAGGCCATGGCGACGAGCCTGGTCATGATCGGCTCCGGCCTGCTCGGTCCGGCTCTCGGTCCGCTGCTGGTCGGTGTCGTCAGCGATACAGCAACGGCAGCCGGGCTTGCGAACGGCCTGGGCATCGGCCTGCTGATCATTCCTGCGGCGAGCCTGCTGACCGGCCTCGCGCTGCTGACCGCGAACCGGCGCGTCGCCGCCCGACTGCGCGGGGCTGTGACCGGCGACGCGTCCCACTTCTGATCCGGCTCCGGGAAAACGCGAATGCGCACCTATCTCGTTTACGGCACTTTCGGCTGGCTCGTGGTCACTGGCCTGCTGCACTTCATCGTCGACGTCGTCGCGCAATATCTGCGCGGCGCGCGGGCGCCCGGGCTGGCGACATCGATCTACTATGGTCTCAACACATCCTTCGCGTTCGGGCAGGTGGTGTTCGGGCTGCTTTGCCTGTGGCTGGCCTGGCGGCAGCCGGGTTTCATGGGAGAGCGCATGGCCGTGGTGCTGTGCCTGACGGCCGCCGCGGGATGGTTGGCGATTACCTTCGTTTTCATGGAGTACTGGGAGCCGAAGCTCAACGCGGCGGTCTTCGCGGCGCTTCTGGTCGCGTCGGTGCTGATGTCCTGAGGCTCGGGCGGAGGCTCGGCGCATTGATTGGGAAGGCGTGCGCCTACTCTCTCAGTCGATCGCGCGCCCGTCTCTGGGCGGTGCGGATCAGGCCTTGATACTGCCTCTCCTTGCCCGGGTACCAAGGCATGTTGGCGATCGTCCCGAAGCCGGGAATCGTCTCCATATGCGCGACCATGCGGCGGCGCATCGTGGCGTCCGGCAGGGGGCCGCGCATCGCCATGAGATTGTCGATGATGTGGTCGGGGTTCGAGGTTCCGCAGAGCACGCTGGTCACGGCCGGATGGGCCATGGCCCATTTGAGGAAGAATTGAGCCCAGCTCGTTGCGCCGAACTCGCTCGCGAAACCGGGCAGACGATGGCCTTCCACCACCTTCAGCAGTCGTGCCTTTTCGAGCGGAAGGTTCACCAGCACGCCGACCCCGCGGTCGGCCGCTGACGGAAGCAGACGCTTCTCGGCATTGCGGTCGAAGATCGAATAATTCGTCTGGACAAAGTCCACATCGCCCTTCTCGACGATGTGGATCAATTGCTCATGGGCGGCGGTCTCATGGTGTGTGACCCCCAAATGCCGGATTTGGCCCTCCTTCTTCCACGCCTGCATCATCGGGACGATCACCGGCGCGTTGACGATGCTGTGGCATTGCATGAGGTCGATCGGCGAGCGCCACGTGCGCAGCTTGGACTGCTCGAGGCTGGCGGTGGCTGCACCGACATCGCCGAGATATTCGCCCGTCGCCCAGATCTTGTTGGCGAGGAAAACCTCCGTTTCAGCCGGCGTTTCCGCGAGGAAGGCGCCGACGCTGGCCTCGGCCGAACCGTAGAGGGGCGAGGTATCGACCACCCGACCGCCACCTGCGACATAGAGCCGGAACACCTCCCTGATGCGCTCGCGCGGCGCGCCCGGCATGAGATCGAAGGTCAGGAATGTACCGAGCCCGAGCGCAGTCAGGTTCTGTCCTGTGCGCGCGATCCGACGCGTGATGGGTTGTCCGCTCATCGCTCCGGTCATGGCGCCGGAAAGCGGCGGACTGTTCGTCTGGGCTTGTGCGAGTCGCGGGCACCCCAGCGCGGCGGTCGCGCCGCTGACGGCCCCGAGAAAGCCGCGGCGGTCGAGATCTGTCGGCCTGCGGGTCATGTCTCGTCTCCTTTCTGTTCAGAATTGCCAGCCTGCGGGCACCCAGGCGTAGCCGCTGTCCGTCCGCAGCAGATGGCCGAGGCCCGGGAACGGATAGTGGAAGCCGAGAACCGGTATCCGGTCGGCCGCAGCGCGGTCGAAGATGCGCCGGCGCGCGCCGAGCGCGGCGTCCTTGTCGCGGTCGGGGCCCGGCCGCCACGGCCTGTCGACGTTGACGATGGGGTGGTAGGCGAGATCGGCCGTCAGCAGCAGCTGCTCACGTCCCGAGTGGACGAGGAACGAGACCATGCCCGGGGTGTGTCCCGCAGCCGCGATCGTTGTCAGCCCGGGCACGATCTCAGCCCCCGGCTGGTAGAGTTCGACCCCGTTGGCGATCGGCTCGACACTACGCTTGATCGCCGCGGCGAAGCGCCGGCGGAAATCCTCCGGGACCGGCATGTAGGACAAGTCGGGCTCCCCGCGGACAAAGAAGTCCCAATCCGGCTTCGGCGCGAAGATCGTGGCGCGCGGGAATGCTGGCAGCCCATCGGCGGCCCTGAGATTGCCGACATGGTCGGGATGCGTGTGCGAGACGACGACGACATCGATGTCGTGCGCGCTCAAACCGATCTCGGCCAGGCGGGCGAATATCCGTCCTCCATTGGGGCCCATCGTCTGGCCCGCACCCGCCTCCAGGAGCACGCGCCGGCCGCCGACCTCGATTAGCAGCGTGTTGAGATTCAGCATCAAATGGTCTGTCGGCAGGAAGGCGCGCTTCAGCACCTCCTGCAGCTCCTGCTCGGGCGCATCGCTGGCATAGATGCGCGGTGGACCCCCGATCAGGCCGTCGCTAAGCACTGTCGCGCCGATCTCGCCGATCCGGAAGCGATAGTGTCCGGCGTTGCCGCTCGGTGGTTGCGGCGCCTGAGCACGGGCCTCTCCGGCACTTCCTCCGGGAGCCAGCCCGGTAGCGCCGAGGACTGCGGACAAGACGATCTTGCGGCGGTTCAAGGTGATGCTCGTCATGGTTCCCTCGCGGTCGGATCGGTCGATCCAACTCAAGATGACGGTGCACGATTGATCAGATAAGACGTCTTCTCCCGATCAGCTTGATAAGCAGAATGTCGCAATGAGACCGCTCCGCCTCGACAGTCTCGACGCCTTCGCATCGATCGTCAGATGCGGGGGCTTTCGCGCGGCGGCGGCGGAGCGAGGCGTCTCGTCGGCGGCGCTGAGCCAGAGCATCGGTGCGCTGGAGGGGACGCTGGGCCTGCGCCTGCTGAATCGAACCACGCGCAGCGTCGCGCCCACGGAAGCCGGAGCGCGGCTTTACGAACGGCTCGTTCCGACCTTGCGCGACATCAGGCTGGCGATCGAGGATCTCGACCGACTGCGCGAGACCCCGACGGGCACGCTGCGGATCAATGCACCCGGCCCGGCAGTCGACCACGTGCTGTGTCCGCTGGTCTTTGACTTCATGCGACGCTTTCCGGAGGTGAAGGTCGAGCTGATCAGCGACGCGGCGATCATCGATATCGTCCAGCAGGGCTTCGATGCCGGAGTGCGGTTCGGCAGGCAGCTGGAGCAGGACATGATCGCGGTGCCGCTCGGGCCTGCCTTGCGCTACACGATCGTCGCCTCGCCGAACTATCTTCGGGGTCGCGCCGCGCCGGTGATACCGCCGGATCTGATGGGATTCGACTGCATCCGTCGTCGCTTTCCCGGAGGAGCGATCGTCAGTTGGCAGTTCGAGAAGAACGGCGAGCGCTTGGAGATCGCCCCCGAGGGCCGTCTGACGCTGAGCTCGGCGCATCAGGAGCTGCAGGCGGCGCTGACGGGACAAGGCATCGCGCATGTCTTCGAGGACTACGCGAAGCGGCATCTCAATGAGGGCCGCCTGGTGGAACTGTTACCCGATTGGTCGCCCGAGCTGCCGAGCTGGTTTCTCTACTATCCAAACCGGCGCCACCAGAGCGCGGCTATGTCTGTGTTCCTGCAGCATATCCGCGACTTCAAGTGGAACGCCGAGCCGTAGTCGCGTTTGCAGAACGTCCGCTTGCGCGCGAACAGTCAATGGCGGCTGCTGGCGCAGCGCGGGCAATCTCAGCAGGACGTCAGAACGGAATGCGAGATCCGTCCCAGGCGAGACGATGTCCGGATTGTTCAGAAACGGCAGCGTCGACGACAGCAAGACGATGGGCTGCCGCTTCGCGCGGCCGGAAGGTCCCGGGCTTGCCTGCTTCGCCGCGATAGGGCACCGATGGAGCTGTGTCGACAGTGCCGGGATGCAGGGCCAGCCGATGCCACCTCTCGCCCCCAGGATGACTCTCCTCGTTTCGTCAAAGCCGGAGCGTCGGACACGGCCACGTGAAGCGAGGGCGTGATGGTGCCACCCGCCAGCATGTGCGGATGGCTTCCGCGGCATGACCTCATATCGGGTCGGTGTCGGAGTTGCTCAGCGAGCTCGGTTGGCTCGCAGGCGCTTTCACGCCGAGAACCTCCAGCAAGCTGTGTTCCCCGTAAGGCTTGACGAGGATCGACGCGCGCTCGTCCTTCGCGACGGTGGACGCGTCGCCGGTTGCGAACACGACGACGACCTGCGGCCGAAGTTCGCGTGCACGAGCGGCAAGCTCGGTGCCGGATGCTCCCGGGAGATTGATGTCGGTCACCAGGATGTCGACGGGAGCCGTCTGCAGCGCGGCCATCGCCTCTTCGGCGCTTCCGGCATCCACAACGACGAAGCCCGCCTCCTCGATGATTTCGGCCGTGTTCATGCGGATCAGCGCATCATCTTCGACAAGGAGTACGGTGCGTCGCGCATTCGCGGCGGCCGGCGGCGCCGGCACGGCGGCTATCTCCGGCTCCCTGCGTTGGGCCGCTGCGGCATTCCGCTGCTGCTGGTTTGCCAGGACGTGCCTGACCTTTCGCGCCAGCGCTTCGCGCGTGTAGGGCTTCGAGAGCAGCTCGACGCCCGCATCCAGCTTGCCCCCATGCACGATGGAGTTCTCGGTATACCCCGAGGTGAACAGCACGGCGATGTTCGGGAGGCGCTCACGCGCCTTGCGGGCCAGCTCCGGGCTCTTCAGCGTGCCGGGCATCACGACGTCCGTGAAGAGCATGTCGATCGGAACGCCGCTCTCGATCACGTTCAGCGCACTTGCGGCATCGACGGCCTTGAGCACGCGGTAGCCCAGATCGGCCAAGAGCTCGACGACCGTCGCGCGAACCTCCTCGTCGTCCTCGACCACGAGCACCGTCTCGGTCCCGCCCGCGACGGGGCCGGTATCGACCGCGACCTCGACATCCTCGCTCTCGAGTGCGCGGGGCAGATAAAGCTTGATTGTCGTGCCATGCCCGACCTCGGAATAGATCTTCACATGGCCGCCCGATTGCTTGACGAAGCCATAGACCATGGAGAGGCCGAGCCCCGAGCCCTTGCCCTCGCCCTTCGTCGAGAAGAACGGCTCGAACACCTTGTCGATGATCTCGGGCGCCATGCCGCTGCCGGTATCGGTGACCGCAAGCATGACGTACTGCCCCGCTGTCACGTCGTCATGGGCGCGGACATAGGCATCGTCCAACATGGTGTTCGAGAGTTCGATGGTGAGCTTGCCCTGGCCCTCCATCGCATCGCGGGCATTGATCGCGAGATTGAGCAAGGCGTTCTCGATCTGGGCTGGGTCGATGAACGTGTTCCACAAGCCGCCGCCGACCACGGTCTCGATCTCGATCGCTTCGCCGAGCGCGCGGCGCAGCATGTCGTCCATGCCGCGCACGAAGCGGCTGACATTGACGACCTTGGGTTCGAGTGCCTGACGGCGTCCGAAGGCGAGAAGCTGCGAGGCGAGCTTGGCCCCGCGGGAGACGCCGGCCATCGCGTTGGTCACGCGTCGTTCGGCGCGTTCATTGCCGGCGATGTCCTTTGCCAGAAGCTGGAGGTTGCCTGCCACGACCTGCAGCAAATTGTTGAAGTCGTGCGCGACGCCTCCCGTGAGCTTGCCGACCGTCTCCATCTTCTGAGCCTGTGCAAGCTTGGCTTCAGCCTGCCGCCGCTCGTCGATCTCGGCGATGACGCGAGCTTCCAGGTTATCGTTGAGCTGTCGCAACTGCGCCTCGGCCCGCTCGCGATGCCGTACCTGCCGGGCGAGGTCCTCGGCCTGCGCACGAAGAGCGGCTTCAGCCGCTCGCTGATGGGTGATGTCGGTATGGACGCCGACCCATTCGACGATCTCCCCGACCGTGTCGAACACCGGCAAGGCCCGGATCGCGAAGGTGCGCCAGCTGCCGCTGCTGTCGCGCACGCGGTGCTCGTGGACGTACATGCTCCGCGCATCGACCGCCGCGTTCCAGCTTTCGACGGATGCGGACTGGTCATCGGGGTGCACAGCGTCAGCCCAGCCGAAACCCTGGTATTCCTCATAGGCCTGACCGGTGAGCGCAGCCCAGCCGGGCTGCTCGCCATCCATCCGGCCGTCGGGACTGTTGGTCCACAACACCCCGTGAACGGCATCCATCGCCCGACGAAACCGGCTGTTGCTGCGCGCCAGTGCCGCCTCGCGCAGAGCACGCTCCTGCACGTCGATTCCCAGAACGTATACGCCAGGGATCGAGCCGTCCGGCTCAATGCGCGGCACATAGCGAACCTCGAGCCGCCGGGTCACGCCATCACGGTGGGGCATCGTCGTTTCTGCGGTGAAGCGCTCACCCGCAAGCCCGCGGTCGAGATCTGCTCGGCGATCCTGATAAGGCGCATCGCCGATGACGTCCCTGACGTGTCGCCCGATCATGCTGGCGGGCGACATCCCGAACCAGCTTTCGTAGGCGATGTTGGCGAAGCGATAGACGTGCTCCCGGTCGACATAGGAGACCAGCATCGGCAGGGCGTCGGTGACCCGCAGCAATTCGGTTTCGCTGACGGCGACGCGCCGTTCCGCCTCGACCCGTGCGCTGTTGTCAACGATCGTGCACATGACGCCGCCAACGCCGCCATCAGCTTCGTAGACCGGCGTATAGAACAGGTCGAGATAGAGCGTCGTCCTGCCGTCTGGCCTGTCGAATTCGATGGGCTGGTCGCGATAAGAGATGGTTTCGCCGCGCAGGCCGGCTTCCAGAATTGGCCGGTTCCAGTCCCATACCTCGGGAAACGCCGTCGCAACCGGGCTGCCGAGAGCCGAAGGATGACGCTCCCCGGCTATCGTCCTGTAGGCATCGTTGTAGAGCATGATGTGGTCGGGCCCCCACATCAGCACCTTGGCCACCGGGGAGTTCACGATATTGGCGATCGTGGCTCGCATTTCGACCGGCCAGGTATCGACGGCGCCGAGGCTGGTCGCTGCCCAGTCCCGCTCGCGGATCAACGCACCACATTCTCCCCCAGCCACTGGCCATGCCGTGCGTTCCTTCGGCGTCGAAAGGCGAGGCCTATCCCGGAGGACTTTCAAGGCGGCGCGGACCACTTCGCTCGAATCCGCATAATGACCAGAGGCCAGTTGCTCGGATACGAAATCCTCAAGATCGGGCGTGAGGGCGATGTTCTGCATTGGACCGGTCATCATATGCGCTGGAATCGACTGCTGATTTAGTCGTGTCAATACATTCTGCTGCGGCAGCCGCGCGGCTTGAACAGCATGCCGAGATGGGGAGATCCGATCAGTCCGTAACCACCTGCTCAGCAATCACCTGGAAGCGGTTCAGCAGGTTCGGGCCGAAGGTATGGACTATCGGGGCGTTGGCTGCGCCGCATGCCCGCGTCACTAGGCTACGTCCGACCTACGGTACTTTATGTCAGGCGTCGCAGGTCCACCGTCCCCGGCCGGGGCAGCATATGAATCGGGCGTCGCGTTCGGCAGCTGTCATTCTGCCCTATAATCTGAGGTAAGCCGCGCATCCATAAGGAGCTTCGGTAGGTTCGACGAATCCACGATTGAACTCACCGCGGTCGAGAGAGTTGCATTCTCGCTACAGCCATATGCCGTCGCGTCGTCCAGCAAATGACACGACTATCGGGAATGTCTTGGGTTACGAAGCACACCAGGAGATCCAGAACGCATGAATGCCGAAACCGAGCACGATCGTATCGAGAGCGAGATCGACAAGGTCGGCAAGTCATCGGATCCGTTCGCATCCGCCGTCCGCGCGACGCGGATGCCGATGTTGATCACCGATCCCAACCAGCCCGACAATCCGATCGTCTTCGTCAACGACGCTTTCCTGCGCCTGACCGGCTACGAGCGCGAGGAGTGTCTCGGGCACAACTGCCGATTTCTTCAAGGGCCGGATACCGATTCCGCCGATGTGGCCAAGCTGCGCGACGCGATCGAGCGCCGCTCGCAGATCGAGATGGAGATCGTCAATCACCGCAAGGACGGCAGTCGGTTCTTCAACCGCGTGCTGATCTCGCCAGTTTTCGACGAGGACGGCCACCTGACCTATTTCTTCGCGTCCCAGTTCGACGTCACGCTGGAGCGCGACCGTCTGGTGCGTCTCCAGCGCGAGCACGACAAGCTGGAGAAGGAGGTCGAGCGCCGCACCCGTGAGCTCCGGCAGTCCGAGGAGCGCCTCAAATTCACGATCCAGGCGGCCCGCCTCGGCTCATGGACGCTCGACCTCACCGACATGCGGCTGACCTGCTCGGACATCTGCAAGCGCAATTTCGGGCGACAGCCGGCCGAACCCTTCACCTATCAGGACCTCATCGCGACAGTCCTGCCGGAAGAGCGGCAGCGCATGCAGCAATCCGTCGAGGATGCCATCGAGGAACATCACGACTACGAGCAGGAATACCGGATCGAGATACCGAGCGGCGAAACGCGCTGGATCATGGCGCGCGCGCGGCCCTACTACTCCGCGGAAGGTAAGCCGCTCAGCATGGCCGGCGTCACGCTCGATGTTACCGAAAGCCGCCGTAATGAAGAGCAGCGGCTGCTGCTCACCGCCGAGTTGAAGCACCGCGTCAAGAACTCGATGGCGACTATCCAGTCGATCGCGACGCAGACGCTGCGCAATGCAGGTTCGCTCCAGGAAGCGACCGAGGTTCTCACCGCACGCATGCAGTCGCTGGCATCGGCTCATGACCTGCTGACGCGGGAGGAATGGCAGAGTGCGACCATCGCGGAGGTGGTCGCGAGTGCCACAGAGTCTTTCGAAGCCCCGGGGGCAAGGCGCTTCCGCGTTGGCGGTCCGCCAATCAGCCTGCCGCCTCGGGCGGCCATGGCGATGGTGCTCGCTCTGCACGAGTTGTCGACCAACGCGGCGAAGTACGGCGCTTTGTCGGTGCCCGACGGCCATGTCGTGATCGATTGGCAAATTGCCGATCACGCAGGCTCGAAGATGATCGAGTTCCGCTGGCAGGAGGTCGGGGGGCCGAAGGTCACAGGCCAGCCCAGCCGCCGCGGTTTCGGCACTCGGCTCATCGAAAAGGTGCTGACGGCCGAACTCAATGGCAAGGGCTCGCTGAGTTACCTGCCATCCGGTGTCTTGTTCACAGTCGAGGCGCCGCTCCCGGACCAGGACAAAATCAGCGGCACGCCGGACGACGAAGAACTGTTCCGGCGCAATATCACCTCGTCCTTCGACTAACCCATCCGCGAAAGTGCCTGATGCATCTGGCGCGCGGAATAAGGCTTGCTCAAGAATGTCACATCGTCCGGCAATTCGCCTGATTGTAGCTTGTGGTGACCCGAGACCACGATGATCAGGATCGGCGGCCAGCGATCGCGCACCGCCTTGGCCAACTTGACCCCGTCCATGCTGCCCGGCATCTGGACATCGGTGACAACGACGCGAATATCGTCGCGGGTCTCCAGGATGGCGACGGCGGCGTCCGCATTGGCCGCCTCCAGAACATCGAACCCCGCATCCTCGACGATATCCACCGCGTGCATCATCAGCAGTGGCTCGTCTTCGACGATCAACGCGATTGGCTTGCTCACTCACATGGTCCGTTCTGTGGCGGTCGGGTTCCATCAGGGTCCATCTCCGGCTCTTCGCCGTCGTAACCGCTGAATTCCAGTTTCGCGCGATAGATCGCTGCGCCATGCTCGTCGTCTATTTCGACGGCCATATGGGCTTCGCGCTTGCCAGGAATATGATCCCGGGCGATCTCGGCTATCGCGATCTGTGCGTCCCGTCGGGCTGCCGAGGCGTCGGGGAATTCCATTGGTTCTCCCCGATCGGGTCCTTCGCCGACATCCATGCGCACAACGTAGGTTGGCATCGCAGCCATCTCCGATCCCCCTAGGGCCGAACGGTAGGAGAGGTCAGCATGTTCCGCGATGCTCCGTTTTCTTTTTCGTGACGACAGCTCTGCGGCGTGATGGAAAAACGGATCGATCCTTCAACTGGGCTGGAAATTGCCGGCGACTGAGTGCCGATCACGTCGTCGACGTCTGCTCGGCTAGAGAGAGAATGTCTGCAGATGGCGCATCGCGGCGATATGGCGTCGTCGCCATATGCGTCCTAGAGGCGATCAGTGCTGGTGAACCGACCCCCGGAAATCGGCCGAAGACCGAGTAGATGGAGCTGACCCTATGATCGAACGAATTGGCATGACGGAACGCTGGAGCGACGCAGTCATCGTCGGAGATCTGATCTTCCTTGCAGGCCATGTCGCGGAGCAGACGCGCGGACAATCCGTCAAGGTGCAGACCGAGGAAGTTCTGCGCAGCCTCGATGAGACGCTGGCCCAGGCCGGCGTCTCCAAGAACAACCTGGCCAGCGTTACCATCTATCTCGCCGACATGGCGGGGTTCGCCGCCATGAACGAAGCTTGGGACGCCTGGGTCGCAAATGACCACGCGCCAGCCCGCGCGACCGTCGAGGCGCGCCTTGCCTATCCGGATCTGCTCGTCGAGATGACGGCGATCGCCTCTCGATAGTCCAGCGCCGATCCCGTCGCCAAATGCGAGGACAATCCGTCGGGCTTGATCGCTCGACGATCGGCGCTTCGGAAACAATTGATTCTGCAGTGCGGCAATCACTGCAGATCCCGAAGTCTGCTTTCGTGGGGTGCGCCAAGTTCTGCTCTTGGCGCTTCGCACTCTGCCGGCGCGGCATCAGAAGCGGACGCCTGGGGCTGGCGACCGAGAGCGTGGGCCGTCCGGAGCCGACGCTTCTCGCGGGCCAGTCAAGCACTGCGCTCCTGTGACTTCAGCGATCTTCGCCGGTCTCCAGGAAGGCGGGGCGAACCGCCTTCTTCAGCTCGTCGATGAAGGCTCGGATGAGCCGTTTGGGGGCGCGCGCCTTCTGATAGAGCGCATAGGCCTCGACCGAGACGCGCGGGCTAAGGGGCCGCACTTCCAGCCGGTAGCGGCTGCCGCTGATCGCGGTAAAGGAATCGACCAGCGCCACGCCGAGGCCGGCCTCGGCCAGCAGGCAGGCCGTGTTGCTGTAGCGCACCTCGATCGGGCAGGCCGGGCGCGCACCGGCGAAGAAGTCCCGCTGCAGCAGCAGCCCGAGCCGTGCGCCCGGCTCAAAGCCGATCATCCGGTGGCCGGAGAGCATGGCAGGAGAAATCTCGCTTTTGGCGGTCAGCGGATGGTCCCGCGTCATGGCGCAGACCATCTGCCCGGCACCGATCAGTTCCGCCTCCAATCCCGGCCTCGCATAGGGCTCCAGCGAGACGCCGAGATCGGCTGCGCCGCTCTCCAGCCCTTCGATGACGCCATCGGTACGGCGCACGTCGAAATCGACATGCAGCTCCGGCCGGCTGCTCGCGAAGCGCGCCAGGGCGCGGGGCACCAGTGCATTGGCGATCGGGGGCGTCGCGAGAAGCCGTAGCGAGCCGCTGCGCGTGTCGCGCAGCGCGGTGACCTTGCGCGAGAAGGACTGGACCATCGAGAAGATGGGATCGCTGTCGCGATACATCTCGAGCGCTTCCGGCGTCGGGATCAGCCGGTTGCCCTGCCGCTGGAACAGCTGGAAGCCGAGCTGCCGTTCCATCTGCTTGACCGCGGTGCTCACCGCCGGCTGCGACAAGGCCAGCCCCTGCGCCGCCGCCACTGTCGTCTGGCAGCGAATGACCTCCCGAAAGATCTCGAGTTGCCGCAAATTCAGCACGTCGGCCGGCTCCGCTGGACAGATCGCGGGCAGTATAAATTGGATTGATAGTAGGGCTAGTGATTTTTCTAGATCTGATATTGTGGCGGCTTTCCGGCCCTGACTATCCTGCGGTTTCCCGTTCCCAGGAGCGCGCCATGTTCGCCAGAATCGCCACCATCGGCTTGACCTTGCTGCTTGCCCCCGCCGCGATGGCGCAGACGACGTTGAAGACCGCCGTCGATGGCACGTTCGCGCCCCACGCCATGCCCAAGCTCTCCGGCGGCATCGAGGGCTTCAACGTTGATCTGGCCGAGGCCATCGGCAAGCAGCTCGGCAAGACGGTGACAGTCGATGCCGCTCAGTTTTCCGGGCTGATCCCGGCCCTGCAGGCCGGCACCTACGACTTCATCGTCGCGCCGGTAACGGTCAGCAAGGAGCGCGCCGAAAGCCTGCTCTTTACCGAAGGCTATCTCAACACCGACTTCCAGTTCCTGACGAAGAAAGGCGCGCCGCCGATCACCGCCCTCGAAGAACTCAAGGGCAAGGTCATCTCGGTCAACAAGGGCTCGGCCTATGACAGCTGGGCGCGCGGCCTCGAAGAGAAGATCGGCTGGAAGGTCGAATCCTTCGGCACGCAGACCGACGCCGTCCAGGCCGTCATCTCCGGCCGGGCCTACGCCAATGTCGCCGGCAACACGGTCGTGCAGTGGGCGGCCAAGAGCAATCCGCAGATCCAGCTCTCCTACACCTATTCGACCGGGCTGGTCTGGGCCGTCGCACTGCGCAAGGATTCCGGGCCGCTGCGCAGCGAGCTCGACCAGGCCATCGAGTGCCTGAAGACCAACGGCACCATTACCGCTCTCCATGAGAAATGGTTCGGCACCAAGCCGGCGGCCGGCTCCGCCGCCGTCACTCCGTTCCCGGGTTATGGCGTGCCCGACATGCCGGGCTATGATGCCGCGGCGCATACCCCCACTTGCAAGTGAGCGAGGCGATTGCGTCGGCTCGCGGACAGGCTGGAACCATGCGTCCGGCCCACCCGCTGCTGGACATCCGCGGCCTGCGCAAGAGCTATGGCGCGGCCGAGGTCCTCAAGGGCATCGACCTCGCCGTCTCGCCCGGCGAACTCGTCTTCCTCATCGGCCCTTCCGGCTCCGGCAAGAGCACGCTGCTGCGGTGCTGCAACCGGCTGGAAGAGGCCAGCGGCGGCTCGATCTGGTTCGACGGGCAGGAGGTGCTGGCCGACAGGATCGACATCAACGCGCTGCGCCGGCGTATGGGCATGGTCTTCCAGTCCTTCAACCTCTACCCGCACATGAGCGCGCTGGGGAACGTCACGCTGGCGCTGCGCAAGGTTCTGAAGAAGCCGCGCGCCGAGGCCGAGCGCATCGGCATGGCCGCGCTCGAGCGCGTCGGCCTCGCGCATAAGGCCGCGTCCTATCCGGGGGAACTCTCCGGCGGCCAGCAGCAGCGCGTCGCCATTGCCCGCGCCTCGGCGCTGGAGCCCGGCCTGATGCTGTTCGACGAGCCGACCTCGGCGCTCGACCCCGAACTCGTCGGCTCGGTGCTGCAGGCAATGCGCGACATGCGCGCCGCCGGGATGACGATGCTGGTCGTCAGCCACGAGATGCGTTTCGCCCGCGAGGCGGCCGACCGCGTCGTCTTCATGGATGGCGGCGTCATCGTCGAGCAGGGCCCGCCCGAGCAGATCTTCGGTTCGCCACGCCACGAGCGCACCCGCACCTTCGTCTCCGAGGTCGCCCGGTAGCGCCATGGATCGCTTCCTCGACAGCTTCCTGAACGCCAAGCTGATCGCCGCCACCTGGCCGGCGATCCTGAGCGGGCTCGTCGTGACGATCGAGATCGCGGCGCTCGTCGTCGGGACGGGCCTGCTCTTGGGCCTGGCACTCGCGCTGGTGCGCTGGCGGGCCGGCCGCTGGTTTGCCTGGCCGCTGATGCTCTTCGTCGATCTCTTCCGCGCGGTGCCCCCGCTCGTGCTCGTGCTGCTGGTCTTCTTCGGCCTGCCCAATGTCGGCATCGAACTGCCAAGCTTCGCGGTGCTCTGGCTCGTGCTTTCGCTGGTGCTCGCCGCCTTCGCCGAGGAAATCGTCTGGGCAGGGCTGATCGCAGTGAAACGCGGCCAGCGCGAGGCTGCCCGCTCGACCGGGCTCACCGAGACCCAAACGCTTCTCTACGTCGTCCTGCCGCAGGCGCTGCGCCTCGCCGTGGCGCCATTGACCAACCGCACCATCGCCATCACCAAGAACACCGCACTGGGAACGGTGATCGGCGTGCCGGAGATCATCAACCAGGCAACGACCGCGGTCTCCTTCTCGGGCAATGCCACGCCGCTGCTGATGGGCGCCTTCGCCTATCTCCTGCTCTTCATCCCGGTCATCGGCCTCGGTCGGCTGATCGAGAGCCGCTTCGCCTGGAGGCGCCAGTAATGGACGTGCTCCTTCAGCAGTTCTTCAATCTCGACATTATGGCCAAGGCCCTGCCGCTGGTGCTGCAGGGCTTGAAGACCACCCTGCTCATCTGCCTGATCGTCATCCCGATGGGCCTCATCGGCGGCGTGGTGGTGGCGTTGGCCAGCCGATCCACGGTTCGCGCCCTGCGGGTTTCGGTGACGCTGCTCGTCGACCTGATGCGCGCCTTACCCCCGCTGGTGGTGTTGATCCTCGTCTATTCGGGGCTGCCTTTTCTCGGCCTGCGCATCTCGCCGCTCACGGCGGTGGTGATCGCCTTCTTCCTCAACAACGCCGCCTATTACGGCGAAATCATCCGTGCGGGCATTGAGAGCGTCCCCGCCGGGCAGTGGGAAGCGGCGCGCTCGACGGGGCTGAGGGCGGATCAGACGTTCACCTGGGTGATCCTGCCGCAGGGCCTGCGCAACGTGCTGCCGGACCTCGTCTCGAACACGGTCGAGGTGGTGAAGCTCACCTCTCTCGCCAGCGTCGTCTCGCTGCAGGAGATGCTCTACTCGGCCGACATGGCCCGTTCTCTCACCTTCAACGCCTCGCCGATCGTGCTGGCCGCGCTGATCTATTTCGCGCTGCTCTGGCCGGCGGTGAGGCTCGTCAGCCGCCTCGAACACGCAGCCGCCCGCTGAGCGGCCATCATCGAAAGGACGCGCCATGCGCATGCTCACCGTCGCCGCCGCCCAGATGGGCCCGATCCAGAAGGCCGACAGCCGCGCGGCCGTGATCGCCCGCATGATCGCGCTGCTCGACGAAGCCAAGGGGAAGGGTGCCGATCTGGTCGTCTATCCCGAGCTGGCGCTGACGACCTTCTTTCCGCGCTGGTATCACGAGGACCGTGGCGAGGCCGACATCTGGTTCGAGGATGCGATGCCCGGCCCGGCGACGCAGGCCCTGTTCGACCGGGCGCGCGAGCACGGCATCGCAATGTCCTTTGGCTACGCCGAAAAGACATCGGACGGGCATCACTTCAACACGAGCGTTCTCGTCGACAAGACCGGCGTCATCGTCGGCAAGTACCGCAAGATCCATCTGCCCGGCCACGCCGAATACGATCCCGAGCGCACGCATCAGCATCTCGAAAAGCGCTATTTCGAGCCGGGTGATCTGGGCTTCCCGGTCTGGCGCACGCTGGGCGGTGTGCTCGGCATGGCGATCTGCAACGACCGGCGCTGGCCGGAAACCTACCGCGTCATGGGCCTGCAGGGCGTCGAGATGGTGCTGATCGGCTACAACACCCCCTCGGTGAATTCGCAACGCGGCGCAGAGGGCCCTGAAAAGCGCCTCTTCCACAACCGCCTCAGCGTCCAGGCCGGCGCCTATCAGAACGCCACCTGGGTCGTGGCGGTGGCCAAGGCCGGCGACGAGGACGGGCACCATATGATCGGCGGCTCGCTGATCGTCGACCCTAACGGCGAGATCGTCGCCGAAGCCAAGACGGAAGGCGACGAATTGCTGGTGCATGCCTGCGATCTCGATGAGACGGCCTTCGGCAAATCGACCATCTTCGATTTTGCCCGCCATCGCCGCATCGAGCATTACGGGATCATCACCAGCCAGACCGGCGCAGTGCCGCCGCCTGAGGCGTAAGCACTGCCACCGACCAGACGCCCGGCCGCAAGGGGCGCAGCCTTTCGGGGAGACAGACCATGAGCCGCATCCTCGTCATCAATCCGAACTCGAACGAGGCCGTCACCGAAGGGCTGCGCCAGGCGCTGGCGGTCTTCGCGCGCCCGGGCAGCCCCGAGATCGTCTGCGAGACGCTGGCCGATGGTCCCTTCGGCATCGAAACGCAGGAGCATGTCGAGGCCGTGGCCCTGCCGCTGCGCCGGCGCATCGAGGCGGCCGAGGCCGACGCCTTCGTCATCGCCTGCTATTCCGATCCGGGCCTGCACGTCTGCCGCGAGGGAACGGCAAAGCCGGTCTTCGGCATCGCCGAATGCGGCGTGCTGACGGCGCTGGCGAGGGGCGATCGTTTCGGGGTCATCGCCATCAAGTCGCGCTCCATCCCGCGTCATATCCGCTATCTGCGCCAGATGGGGCTGATGGAGCGGCTGGCGGGCGAGCGCGCGCTGGAGATGTCGGTCGCCGAAAGCGCCTCGGGCGAAGGCACGCTCGCCCGCATGATCGAGAAGGGCCGGGAGCTGCGCGATCTGGACGGAGCAGGGGTGGTCGTGATGGGCTGCGCCGGCATGGCCCGCCACCGAGCCCCGCTCGAACGGGCGCTGGGCGTGCCGGTGATCGACCCGACGCAGGCCGCCGTCGCCATGGCGCTCGGCACCGTGCTGGTCGGGACCTGAGACGAGGATCAACGCAATGACGACCCCTTACGACCTCATCATCCGTGGCGGCACCATCGGCAGCGCGACCGGCAGCTTCCGCGCCGACCTCGCGGTCAAGGACGGCAAGGTCGCCGCCCTCGGGCTGGGGCTCGGCCGGGCCACGCACGAGATCGACGCGACCGGCAAGCTCGTCCTGCCCGGCGGCGTCGACACCCACGCCCATGTCGAGCAGGTCTCGGCCGGCGGCCTGCTCAACGCAGACAGCTTCGAAAGCGCCACCGCCTCTGCCGCGTTCGGCGGCACCACCACGCTGATCTCCTTCGCCGCCCAGCATCGCGGGCTCGATCTGCGCAAGGTCGTCGACGACTATGCGGCGCTCGCGCGGCGTGGCGCGATGATCGACTACGCCTTCCACCTGATCGTCGCCAATCCCGATCGCAAGACGCTCGAGACCGACCTGCCGGCGCTGATCGCGGAGGGGCACGCCTCGATCAAGGTCTTCATGACCTATGACCTGATCAAGGTGGACGATGAACCTTTGCTCGACCTGCTGCTGACGGCGCGCGAGAACGGCGCGCTCGTCTGCGTCCATGCCGAGAACCACGGCATGATCGCCTGGATGGCGCGTCGCCTCGTCGAGAAGGGCTATGTCGCGCCGAAATATCACGGCGTCAGCCATCCGCGCGTGTCGGAAGCGGAGGCCTTCAATCGCTTGATCGCGGCCTCCGAACTGCTCGACCAGCCGGTGATGATCTTCCACGTCTCGACCCGCGAGGGCGTCGAGGCCGTCCGTGCGGCGCGGGGAAGGGGCCTGAAGATATTCGCCGAGACCTGCCCGCAATATCTCTTCCTGACGAAGGACGACCTCGACAAACCCGGCCTCGAAGGCGCGAAATGGATGTGCTCGCCGCCGCCGCGCGAGACCGACGATCAGGAGGCGCTGTGGCAGGGCTTGGCTCTCGGCGATCTTCAGACCATCTCGTCCGACCATGCGCCCTATCGCTTCGACGAAACCGGCAAGCTTTCGGCCGGTCCCAATCCGAACTTCAAGCAGATCGCCAACGGCTTGCCGGGGCTGGAGACGAGGCTGCCGCTGCTCTTCGACGCCATGGTGTCGAAGGAGCGGCCCGAATTCGCGGGGCGGGGGCTGGATGCCTTCGTTCAGCTGACCGCGACCGCGCCGGCACAGATTTACAACCTGCCGGGCAAGGGCGCGCTCCTGCCGGGCTATGACGCCGACATCGCGATCTGGGATCCGCATCGCGAGGTCATAGTCACGGACGCCATGATGCATGACCGGACGGGTTTCACGCCTTTTGCCGGACGTCATTCCATTGGCTGGCCCGAGACCGTGCTCGTCCGCGGGCGGAGCGTCATCGCTGAAGGGGTGGTGAAGGCCACGCCTGGCAGCGGTCGCTGGCTGGCCCGCACCGGCGGCTGGGCGGCCAGACCGACCGGTCGGCTCGTGCGGGAAATGGACCCGGCCAGCAATTTCGGCGCGATGCTGCTTTGACCGGCTGTGCCGGTGCTTACTCCGGGAGCTCAGATGCCTTTGACGGACGGGAGGGGGGCACGGAGGCCGCGCGAAGCTCAGCGCATGGTCTGCGCGCCACAGCAGTCACCGGGCGACGCCGTCTCGGCAGAAGCCGCTGGGCCTCGTCATATTCGACGCTGCGAGCGGAAGCTTGGCGTGCGGTCGCCAACCGAGCCTCACCGACATGTCCGCTTCCTGGCAGGCCTTGAACGGCAGTTCCTGGCGCCCAGCAAAGGCATCCGGTTTAGCTGAATAGTCGGTCAGTTCTCAGCATATGCGCGGCCATTGTGACGAAGCTGGCGATGTCGTCTGCTCCATTGCGCCGATCAAGTCGCTGGCAGCGCAGTCTGATCCCGTTTCGAGCGCGATCGTCGAGCATCGTTTCCACCACCTCGCCGATCCGATAGCGATCGTGGTCCCTGCGCAGCAGCATCGCCAGCCCCAAACCTCCGCGTATTTGGCCCGGACCAGCTGCAGGTCCATTTCTTCCGCCTCGTTTGGCACGAAGATCGTCGGTATTGCGCCCAGCAGGTTCTCGTGGAACGCATTGTAGCCGGCCGCCGAGACGCAGATGTCGAAGGCGCTGCTGTAGCGGAAGGCGGGAAAGAGATCGATCGTCCGCCGGCGCGGCTGATTGCCCGGGTCCTTGGCGCGTTTGAGTCGCATCTGACTGCGCCTTGTGCGGGAATCGATACCGATCGTGCAGTCCGGAGCATGCTCCGCAAGGGAAGGGTGCGTTTTTTACGATCGCATCGCACGTGGTGAGCGTCGGCACTTTCCCCCAATGGATGGCTGGCTCGACCTTTGCTGCCGGTGTCGCGGATGCTGGTCTTGTACGAGGCGCATCGGTTCTTTTGCCTAGCGAGCGCCTGTCTCTGAATCGGGGCCGGAAATCTCGAATGCGATTGTCGAGCAGGCACATCTGCTCAAGGAAGAGGACTGGATCAGGACGATCCGTTCCGACGGAACGATACCTCAGATGTCCGCAATCTCCGCCGCGAAAGAGCTCTGGAGCGACAAGCGGCGTGCCTGGTCGGTTTCGAGCGCGCCATCGTCTTGCTCTGGAGGCCCGCTTTCGGGCGAAGTGCCCGAGCCATGTTCTAGTACATTCTGCATTCCGCCCTGTCAGGCTTTGAGATGAAGTGTCACCAGCAAGGTGATCTCGGCGCCCTCCGGCAGCGTCGCCGCCACGCGCACAAAATTGCCGAAATGGGCAAGGCGCTGGAAGGTCACCGCGTCCTTGCTCGCAGGCAGAGCGAATTCCGAACCCTCATGGCACCAGTGCATGCCGTCTGCGGAGATTTCGACCCTCGCCTTTGGCAAAGGCCCCTTCGGCTGCTTCAGCGCGCGCACAAAGACGATCGCCTCCTTCGCCCAGCCGGCCTCGTATGGTTCGGTCGCAGCTTCGCCGATCCAGCTCTCGTTGCGGGCGACGACGGCGGTCAGGTTCTCGGGCAGCATCAGAACTCTCCCGACAGGCAGACGGAATCGAGATAGGCGAAAGCGCGCTTGTCGGTGTCGGTCTCGGCGAAGAAGGCGAGATTGAGCATGCACCACAGGTTCTTCATCGCCGGGATGCGGATGCAGTCGAAGTTGTCCATGGCGAAGATGCGGTCGTTGACCTGGAAACGCGTCGCCTGCATCGCGCCGAGGTCGAAGTCGAAGCGCAGATAATGCCAGTTCACCTTGGTCGGGATCTCGTTGTAGCAGAGCCGCTGCTCGCCGCCGGGCAAGTCTTCCCAGTCATCGGGCGCAAGATGGTAGTGCGTGATCGTCTTGCCGGCCGTCCCGATCGGCTTGATCGGCGTCGTCCGGCGCTTGAACTGCCATCTCTGGATGTGCTTGCCGTCCTGCGCGTTGAGGAAGCGCAAATGCGGCATGACGCGATCGCCCGGGCCTGAGGTATCGCCGATCTGGAGATCGTAGAGGAAGCCGAAGGAGCGGATGTCGGTCTCCGAGAGCTGCAGATCCGTCGCCTCGGGCTTGAAGGTGAAATAGGCTTCGAGACGGATCGGCCCAGGCTTTCGGAAGGTCAGGCGCTTGATCGCGACATTCTGCGCGCCCTTCTTCGGCCGCGTCGCGATCTTCAGCGCATAGGAGCCGTCGACGCCGCCATGCGAGCCGAAATCCCAGTTCGGCAGGGTCGAGAGCATGGCGTGGCTGTGCTGGGCATAGCCCGGCAGCATCGCATCCAGCGTCTCCTCGTAGTTGCCGACGAGCTGCGTCCAGCCGCACATGCCGCGGTCGAAATCGTCGAGGCAGATGATGCGGGGCAGCGGATCGAAGCGGCTGAGCTGCGGATCGGCCTCGCGGATGGCGCGGCGCAGGGCGTCGATGTCGGTCATGGCGATTACCCCTTCACCGCGCCGGCGGTCAGGCCCGCGACGAGATGCTTCTGCATGAGGATGACGAAGGCGAGCACCGGCACGAGCTGCACGGTCGAGGCGGCGAAGAGCACGCCCCATTCGACGCCCTCGACGGCGCCGATCATCTCGGAGATCACCAGCGGCGCGGTCTTGGCCTTGGTCGTGGTGAAGATGAAGGCGAAGAGGAACTCGTTCCAGGCGTACACGATGACGAAGACCGAGACGGCGAGCATGCCCTGCGCCGCCATCGGCAGGATCACGCGGGCGATGATCTGAATCTGCGAGGCGCCGTCCATCATCGCGGCCTCGTCGAGCTCGCGCGGAATCTGGTCGATGAAGGTGCGCATCACCACCGTTCCGAGCGAGACGAAGAAGGTCGCGTAGAGCACGATCAGCACGAAATGCGTGTCATTGAGCCCGAGCCAGTTCACCACCGGAAACAGCGGCAGCGTGATCACGATCGGCGGGATCAGCCGGATGAAGATCAGGAAGAAGGCCGAGGCCTGCAGGCCCTTCGAGGCGAAGCGCGAATAGGCGAAGCCGGCGAGCAGGGAGACGCCGACGGCGAGCACGGTCGCGCCGACCGTCACCAGGAAGCTGTTCCACAAACCGAAGAAGAAGTCGCCCCAGCGACTCCAGAGCGCCTGGTAGTTGGCCAAGGTCGGCGCGAAGGAGAAGGTGCTGCCGGTCGAGAAGATGTCGCGGTCGGCCTTGAAGGACGACAGTGCGATCAGGCCGATCGGCACCAACGACCAGGCGACGATCGCAAGCACGCCGACGAGCTTGAGGAGATGGCGCAGGAGCTTAGTCACGCGCGAACATCTCCCTGTAGAGCCGGCGCAGATAGAACAGCGCGAGCAGGAGCGAGGCGAGCACGAGGAGCCAGCCCGTGGCGGCGGCCGGGCCGAAGGCGTTGTAGCGGAAGGCCTCGAGGTAAAGGTAGACCGCCATCACCTCGGTCGAGCGCGCCGGGCCGCCGCCGGTCATCAGCCAGACCTCGGAGAATAGCCGGAAGGCGAAAATGTAGCGGAACAGGGCGGCGACCAGCAGCGCCGGCATCAGCAGCGGCAGCGTCACCCGGCGGAACGAGGTCCAGGGCGAGGCGCCGTCGATCGCGGCGGCCTCATAAAGATCGCTCGGGATCGAGAGCCTCGCCGCGTAGAGGATGATGAAGCTGAACGGCAGATGCAGCCAGATCGAGAGGAGGCTGACCATGGCGAGGCCGTGGCTCGGGTTCACCGCCCATTCGATCGGCGGCAGTCCGAGTGAGATCAGGAGCCGGCTCATCATCCCGACATCGGGCTCGAACAGGAAGCGCCACATCACCACCGCCGAGACCTCGCTGACGGCATAGGGCGCGAGCACGATCGCCAGCAGCAGCGGCCGGAACGGCACGCCCGAGGCGAAGAACAGCGCCATGCCGAGACCAAGCAGGAGCTCGACATGCACCACCACGGCGACGACGATCACCGTGTTGACCAGCGCCTTCCAGAAATAGGCGTCGCCCAGCACCTTGGCGTAGTTGGCGAAGCCGACGAAGCTCGCCGCCTGGCCGAAGGAGGACTGGTTGAGGCTGAGCCAGAAGACATAGATCGCCGGCAGGAAGATGATGCCGCCGATCATCAATTGGACCGGCGAGACCAGTGCGATCGCGGAGAGGGGCGTCCTCTGACTCATCTATGGTTCCCCACCTTAGTCATCCCGGGCGAAGCGAAGCGCAGACCCGGGATCCATGCCTGAACCGTTCCGGAATGGATCCCGGATCGGCGCGGCTTCGCCGCTTGTCCGGGATGACTCCGGAGGTATTGGAGACCGAGAACACAGCGCATTGTCAGGCGATCCTGAAGCGCGCGAGCGCGTCGCGGTCGATCTCGATGCCAAGTCCCGGTCCCTGCGGCACGGAAAGCTTGCCCTCGACCAGCTGGGAGCCTTCGCCGACGATCGGATGAGTGAAGGCGTCGCGCAGCGGGTTCTGGTAGACCATGCATTCGAAGGTGCGGAAGGTCTCGGCCGCTGCGGCAAGCTGCAGGCTGGCGGCGACGCAGATCGCGCCCGACCAGCCGACATGCGGGGCATAAGCCGTGTTGAAGGCGGCGGCGAGCTCGCAGATGCGCCAGGTCTCGCTGATCCCGCCCGAGCGCGTCACGTCCGGCTGGATCAGCCCGAGCGAGCGGTCCTGCAGCGAGATCAGCGCGTCGGTCGCGACGAAATCGCTTTCGCCGGCGGCGAGCCGGATCGGCAGGTGCTGGGCGAGGCGGCGATAGCCTTCGCGATCCTGCGGCGCGATCGGCTCCTCGAAAAAGCCATAGCCGAGATCGGCCAACGCCCGCCCGATGATCAGCGCGTCGTCGACGTCATAGGCCCAGTTCGCGTCGACATAGAGGGCGATATCGTCGCCCGCGAGCTCGCGCACGAGCCTGGCGCGGGCGATCGCGTCGCGCAGCGGATGGCCGAGCTTGACCTTGATCTCGCGGAAACCGGCCTTCAGCACAGCGGCGACCTCGGCCTCGACCGTGGCATCGTCGAGCCAGTTGATCGAGGAGGCATAGGCGGCGACTTCTTTGCGGCCCATGCCGCCGAGCAGCGTGTGGATCGGCTGGCCTGCCTGCTTGCCCGCGATGTCCCACAGCGCGATGTCGACCGCCGCGATCGCCTCGACGATCTGGCCGCCCGGGCGCCCAGACAAGGCGGCGCGCATCGCCTTCCAGAGCAAGCGCCGGTCGGCGGCATCGCGGCCGAGCAGGCGCGGCACCAGCGCCTCCTCGATGAAGCGGGCGTAGCCGGCGGCGCCGCGGCGGCAGAGACCTTCGCCGAAGCCGATGACGCCATCCTCCGTCTCGACCTCGACCACGACGATCTCGATCGCCGGATAGTCGCCCTGCGACGTGCGTTGGACTTTGGGCAAGGTCGCCCGCAGCGGATGTACGGTCACCTTCGAGATGCGGCTGGCCGGCATGAAGCGGCGTCCTCACAAGTGCTCAACTTATCTGATAGGTTGAACAGTTGCCAAGTTGAGTGGCATCTGTCAATGATCTCCGCACGGAGGTGATTGATGAGCGATGCCGCTTCATCCCTGCTGGGTGGCGACGACCCATTTGCCGGCGGCGACGTCGTCCCGATGCGGCTTGGCGACGCCGTGATCCAGCGCATCACCCAGGCGATCCAGGACGGCAGGCTAAAGCCCGGTGACGCTTTGCCGTCGGAAGCGCGGATCGCCGCTTCCTTCGGCGTCAGCAAGCCGATCGCCCGCGAGGCCATCCGCCAGCTCGCGGCGATGGGCGTCGTGCACATCCAGCAGGGCAAGCCGACCCGTATTCAGGCGCTCGATGCCGCCCCGCTCGACCGCTTCTATCGTTTCGCCGTGCGCGGCCGGGCCAATGGCCTGACCGAGGCAGTGGAATTGCGCCGCATCCTCGAGCCGCCGATCGCAGCCCATAGCGCCGCGCGGCGCTCGGCTGATGATGTCGAGAAGCTCGATCTGATCCTCGCCCGCATGGAGGATGCACTCGGCCATGTGCCGCGCTGGATCGAGGCTGATCTCGACTTCCACGAGGCGATCGCCGCCTCCTCCGGCAATCGTCTGCTCGATTTCCAGATCAGGGGGCTTCGGCCGGTGATCCGCGAGGTCATGGAGATCTTCAATTCGCGCGAGAAGCGCACCAAGGACGACTGGCGCCGCACCTTCGCGCGGCATGTGCGCGTCGTCGAGGCGATCCGCGTCGGCGATCAGGCCGCGGCTTTCGCCGCCATGAACAAGCATTTCGAAGCGGCAGAAGCCGCCATCGCGGAACTCGCGAACCATCGGGAGGACAGGCATGACGACGGAGACATGGCTGAATCGTAGGCAGTTCGGCGCCGGCATCCTCGGGCTGAGTTTCACGGCGCTAGGCGCCGGAGGCGCACGCGCGCAGCAAGGTGGGCCGTTCAACGTCTTTGCCCATCGCGTCATGCAGACGGTCTCGACCGGCGCACAGGGCGGCGACATCACCAAGGATTGGGCCGCCAAGAACGGCGTCGGCGTCCAGTGGACGACCTTCGACACCGGCCCGTTGCAGGAGCGGCTGTTCCGCGAGACGAGCCTTGGCGAGACTTCGGTCGATGTCGGCTTCGTCCTCAACACCCAGGTCGTGCCGCGCGCCGCAAATCTGTTCGAAGCGCTCGACGACTATCTCAAGCGCGATCCGCTCGAGGACCCGGCCGACGTCTTCCCCGGGTTGATGCAGGGCATGACTGTCGGCGGGAAGCAGCTCGCCGTCCCGTTCCGCCATGCCTCCTCCGGCCTGCACTACAATGAGGAGATCCTGGCCGAGAAGGGCTTCTCCAAGCCGCCGGCGACGATCGAGGAGATGATCGAGATCGCCAGGGCCTGCAGCTATCGCCGCTCCGACGGCACCCAGGTCGTCGGCCTGTGCATGCCGGGCGTGACCTATCCCAACGTGATCGACCTCGCCCGCGCCTGGGATGGCGAGTTCATCACGCCCGACTTCAAATGCGCCGCCGACCAGCCGCCGATGCTGAACGCGATCCGGACCTTGCGCGAGCTCTTCCAGGCCAACGCCTTCCCGCGCAATTTCGCGACGCTCTCGCCTGAGGACGTCAATGTCTGGATGCAGCAGGGCCGCGCCGCGATGAGCCTGCAGAGCATGGGCCGCAACCGCATCTACAACGATCCGCAGAAGTCGAAATTCTCTGGCAAGATCAGGACGATCGCCGTTCCAGCCTCCAAGACGCTGGCGGGCAAATACGATGCCGCCCCGGCCAAGGTCGAGTTCTGGGGCATGGTCATCCCGAAGAACGCCAGGCGCAAAGACCTCGCCTGGAGCTTCATCAAGGCAATGGCCTCGAAGGAGGCGACGCTGAAGGCCGCGCTCAACGGCAACGGCCCGGTGCGCGCCTCGACCTATGCCGATCAGAGCTTCGCCGGGACCGTGCCTTACGCGGCCGAAGAACTGAAAGTGCTGAAGGTGGCGCGCGTGCCGCTGCCGGCTTTCGACGAGGCGGCCCGCGCCGGCGACCTGTTCAAGGAGGAGGCGGAGGCCGCGGTGCTCGGCATGAAGACGCCGGAGGAGGCGATGGCCTCGCTGGTCAAGCGCGTGCAGCCGCTGCTGCCGGCTTGACCACAAGGCAGAAAAGGCCCGGAGGAGATGCCATGACCTTTCCGATCTCACGCCGCCGCTTTGGCGCTCTCGCCGGCGCGGCCGTAACCGCTGCCGCTTTGCCAAGTCGCAGCCTCGCGCAGGCGAAGACGCTTACCGCGCTCGGCCACCGCGTCCACCAGACCGCCGCCACGACCGGGCCGGGCGGCGACGCCACCGAGGCCTTCCGTAAGACGAGCGGGGCGAACCTGAACTGGGTCACCTTCGGCGACGTCAATGCCGTGCATGAGCGCCTGCTGCGCGAGGCCTCGCTGGCCGAGACCTCGATCGACGTCGCCTATCTCGTTAATAGCCGCGCCGTGCCGCGCAATCTCAAGCTGTTCGAGCCGCTCGATACGCTGCTCAAGGATGCGCCGATCGAGGCCTTCGACGATTTCGCGCCCGGCCTGATCGGCCCGCTCAAGGTCGATGGCGCCCTGCACGGCATCCCGGTCCGCCACGCTACCAATGCGCTGATCTACAACGAGGCGCTGCTGGAGGAACGCGGCATCAACAAGCTGCCGACGACCTTCGAGGAGCTGGTCGAGGTGGCGCGCAAGCTCACCTTCAAGCGCGAGGACGGCACACAGGTCCACGGCCTCGCCTTCACCGCCGTCTTCGCCTCGAATTTCCTGACTGTCTCGCGCTGCCTCGGCGGCGACTACATGACGGCCGACGGCAAGCTGACCGCGAACGAGCCTCCGATGGTCAAAGCGCTGACCATCCTTGCCGATCTCTACAAGGCTGGCGTGCTGCCGCGGAACTTCGCCACGGTGAACAATGAGGAGATCACCACCTGGATGCAGCAGGGCAGGGCGGCGATGACGATCAATCCGTTCGCGCGCCTCGTCTCCTACAACGACCCGGCCAAGGGCAAATATGGCGGGCGC
>NZ_LNCQ01000029.1:105923-237702 GCF_002831785.1 Allobosea sp. FBZP-16
CCTTCGCGCCGACGGTTGAGTTCTGGTCGCTGATGATCCCTAAGAACGCCAAGCAGAAGCCGCTCGCCTGGGAATTGATCCGCGCGCTCTCGTCGAAGGCCGGCACCACGGCGATGGCGCTCAACGGAAACGGGCCGACCCGGATCTCGACCTATGCCGACGAGAAGCTCAAGGCGGCGATGCCCTATGCCGCCGACGAGGCCGCGGCGCTGAAGGCCTCGCGCATCCATCTGCCAGCCTTCGACGAGCAGGCCCGCGCCCACGACATCTTCATCGAGGAGACGCAGGCCGCCGTGCTCGGCCGTAAGCCGCCGCAGCAGGCCATGGACGATGCAGTCGCCCGCGTGAAGCCGCTGCTCGGCTGATGGCGGGGCCGCTTTCGGGGCGCACCGCGCTCGTCACCGGCGCGGCGCGCGGCATCGGCCTGGCGATCGCGACGCGGCTTGCCGAGGCGGGCGCGCATGCGATCATCCATGACCGGGATGTCGTTGCAGCCGACGCGGCAACGACTGATCTGCGGGCAAAAGGTCTCGCGGCATCGACCTTGATCGCCGATCTCGCGGAGGCCGCCGCCCCATCCGCCATGGCGGCAGAGCTGAAGGCGAACGGAAACGAACCCGACATCTTAGTGCTCTGCGCCTCCGTCGAAACCCTAGAGACATGGGATGCGGTCTCGGAAGCCGCGATGGCTGCGCAAACCGAGATCAACCTTCATGCCACAGTGAGGCTGCTGCAGGCCTTCCTGCCTGGCATGCTGATGCGCGGCTTCGGCCGGATCATCGCGATCGGCAGCGTGCAGGAGGCACGCCCCAATCCGACGCATTTCTATTACGCGGCCACCAAGGCGGCGCAGACCAACATGATCCTCAATCTGGCGCGGACCCTGCGTGCGCCCGATGTCACTTGCAACGTCATCCGGCCCGGCGCGATCCTGACCGATCGCAACCGCGCAGTGCTTGGCCAGCCTGGACGGGAGGAGCAGGTGCTCGCACGCATTCCGCTCGGCAGGATCGGGCGTGCCGATGACTGTGCGGGTGTCGCCCTGCTGCTCTGCTCGCCCGAAGGCGCCTACATCAACGGTGCCGAGATTGCCGTCGATGGCGGCATGAGGCTCTGAAAAAATTCACTTTGGCCGTCGGCATGGCGAAAGGGCCACCGTGAATTTCTGACGCGGCACGTGATGAACCCTCCTCACTGCCTCTCGCCAATGTCTGCTTCCGGGCATTGTGCCAACGGCAGCTATTGGCCCATCGCCAACTCTTGGAAGCCCGCTTTCGGGCAGTTGAATAGCCGACAGGACTCCGCGATAGGCCGATAGGACCGCGGAAGGCGACCAAATGGGGTCCGGTCAGCGTGTCGCTGGCGCGGTGGAGGACGCACGCCCGGCCTATGCGGGCACCGCTTCGCCTGCCGCCTTCTCGCTGTCCATTTCTTTCATGTCCTCGAAACGGTCGGCGATGCGCGGATGGATGCGGCCGCCATCGGACGCGCCGATCGCGACCAGGATCTCGTCTGGCCCCGGCGCGTCTGCGATCTGGAAGGTCGCGGTGATGAAGTGCGAACGCTTGCCGGTCTCGCCCTTGTGGATCATCGGCAGCGAAATCAGCGCGCCCGGCGCGGTGCGGGTGTTGGTGAAGCTCAGGAAGGCAGTGCCCGAGACCGCCTCGCGGAAGACATTGCCGAAGCGCAATGTATGGATCAGGGCAGAGGCGTGCTCGATCTCGCCGTTAACCCCGACGATCGCCGCCTTGCCATAGGCCTCGACACGCTCTCCCGGCATCGCGGCCACGAGCCGACGCGTCATCTCAAGGCCGAGCGGGCGGGCGATCCGCAGGATTTCCGGCCGCAGATTCTCGACGAAGCCCTGGCCGGCCCAGGGATTCTTCACGACGGCGGCGACGACGACCATGGTGACCGGCCGGGGCGCGGTCTTGCCGCCTTCGAGCATGGTCTCTTCAGTGAAGGTCGCGATCTTGCGCAGCCCGATATCCATGCCTGCCTCCGGCGTTTGAAATGTCGTCGCTGGCCAAGCTAGTTGCCGGCGCGCATCTGTCTTCCTCCGGTTGCTAGGAAGAACCGGCAGGACGATGCTGCGAGCCTGTGCAGATGGCCAGTCAGGATCAGGCGCGATGCTCGACCCGGTTTCCCAGATCGCCTCGCTGCGCGATGTCGCCAGCCGGATCAATTCCGGTTCCGATCTCGACGGTCTGCTGCTCGACCTGGTCAAGGTGGCCTGCGAGCATGGCGGCTGGACCATGGGTTCGATCATGGCGGTCGATCTGACCCATGGCCACGCCAATGTGGTCGCGAGGCACGATCCCACCTTGCTCCGCCGGCGGCTCGAGGATCGCTGGGAGCTGGCGACGAGCCCGGCGCTGCTCGCCCTGCGAACGGGCGAGCCGGTCTATATCGAGGATGCCCGCACCTCCGAGGACTTCCCTGGCTATCGGCGTGAGGCGTTCGAGCGCGACTACCGCTCGGTGATCGTCCTGCCGCTCGGCAGCGCCGATGCCGAAGGGCGCCCGATGGTGCTCAGCCTGGTCTCGCGGGCCTTGAAGCCAGTGCCGTCCGAAGATCTCGCCTTCATGGCGATGATCGCGCATCTCGGGACCATCGCGGTCGAGCGCGAGCATCGCCTGCGGGCCGCACGGGGCGTTGCCGAGGATTTGCGCCACGCACTGGTCGCGCAAAGCGACCTGCTGCAGGAGGTGCTGGCCGGAGGCTCGATCGAGGCCTTGGCGGAACGGCTTGGCGAATTCCTGCAATGTGCCGTGCTGGTGATCGATTTCTCCGCCAACACGCTCGTCGCCAACGGCTCGCCCATGCCGGATCTGCTCGACGCTGCCGCCTGGCGCTGGCTACTCGCCGAAGGTGAAGCCGACCGGGTGATCGCGCAGCTCAGGCAGAGCGTGACGCGCGAGCGGGCGGGCCGAGCCGAGCTGACGGTCTCGCATGACGGGCGCGTGCTGCGACTGCCGGCGGCGGTCGAACCGCTCGCCGTCGAGGCGGAGCAGGTTGGCGCGCTCGTGCTGTTTGGCGAGGAGCAGGGTGGCGATCTCAGGCGGCTGACGATCGACAGCGCGAAATTCGCCCTGAGCGTGCAGATGATGCGCAGCGTGATCCGCTTCCGCTTCGAGACCCGGACGCTGACGGAGCTGTTCTTCGAGATCGTCGAGCGGCGCTGGCGCGATCCCGACGACATCCTGCGCCGGGCACGCCATCTCGGCGTCTCGCTCTCGCGGCCGCTGCGGATGATGGTGGTAGATCTGCCTGCCGCCGGCCAGAGCGAACGCGACCGCACCCAGCAGGCGCATCAGAGCGTCGCACGCCTCGCCGGCCAGCTTGGCCTGGGCTGCCATATCGTCGCTGTCGGCGCCGGGCTCGTCTGCCTCGAGCCCGAGCCGGAGGGGCCGAAGCGCGAAGCCTCAGAACGTTTTGCAAAACGCATCACCGAGGTCCTGCGCCATGACCTGCAGGGCGAGCCGATCGTGGTGATCGGCGGGCTGTGCCAGGAGCTCGACGACTATGCCGGCGAGTGGGAGCGGATCTGGCGCATGGTACGGATCGCGCGCGGCTTCAAGCGGACCGGCGTGCTCTCGGCGCTCGATTTCGGGCCGTTGCCGATGCTGATCGGCGCGGCCGATGCGGCCGAGGTGCGCCGTTTCGTCGACGGCAGCATCGGCCGCGTCGCCACCCATGACCGGGAGCACGGCACGCCCTATCTCGAGACGCTCGCCACCTATCTGCGCCATGGCTGCCGCAGCCAGGCCTGCGCCGACGCCATGGGCCTGCACGTCACCACGCTGCGCTATCGGCTGACGCGGATCCAGGAGTTGTTCGGCATCGATCCCGAGCCGCCCGATACGCGCTTTGCTCTGGAACTGGGGCTCAAGATGCACGGCCTGATCGAGGGAGCCGCGCCTGGGCTCGAATGAAAGCGCGGAAAGATTCCAGGTCACTTCCATCTTTTCATAGGAAGCGCGCTGGCGGCCACCTTCATAGCCTGACTCCGACGTGGCGCATGCCATCGGAGAGGACCAGCCATGCTGGCGACAGCACCCCAGGAGCCGGTTTCGATCGATCCCGTCGCCTTGCGCCGGGCCTTCGGCACCTTCCCGACCGGCGTCACCGTGATTACCACCCGCGATGCCGAGGGCCGGCCGCGCGGGATGACGGCGAATTCCTTCACCTCGGTTTCGCTCGACCCGCCGCTGCTCTTGGTCTGCGTCGGCAAGGGCGCCTCCAGTTACCCGGCTTTCGCGGAAGGGCAGGCTTTCGCCGTCAACCTGCTTCATGAAGGCCAGAAGCCGGTCTCTGCCCTGTTCGCCTCGAAAGCGTCAAACAAGTTCACCGACACCCTGCATGACAGCGTCCATACCGGCGCTCCGGTGCTGGCCGATTGCATGAGCTGGTTCGATTGCACGGTGCACAACCGTGTCGAGGCTGGCGACCATCTCATCCTGATCGGCCGGGTCAGGGCCTTCGGCACGAGCCCATCCGCCCCGCTGGCCTTCTGCCGCGGGCGCTATGCGGCGGTGAAGGACCCGCTGCCGCCCGGCTGGCTCGCCTCCAGCAGCATGATCGTCAACTACCTCGTCGAGAGCGACGGAAAGCTGCTGCTCTGCCGCAACGAGGATGGTGGCTGGGCGCTGCCCCATGCCGCGCGTCGGATCGTCGATGGCCGGCTGCCGGTTCCCGGCGGCGAGGGGCTGCCGCTGCTGCCGGAGACGACCTTCCTCTACTCGGTCTTCGACATCGCCGACGGCGATCCCGGTCATCTCGTCTATCGGGCGCGGCTGGCGGGCGACGCCGCCGGCCTGGCGCTGCCGGACGGGGTGCGCTTCTTCGGCTTCGACGAACTGCCATACGAGCAGATCCTCACCCGCGAAACCCGCACGATGCTGCGCCGCTATGTCAGCGAAAGCAGCCGGCGGCGCTTCGGCATCTACGTCGATTCCCATGATGGCGGGCGCTTCGCGATGGTCGAGGACACCCAGCCCTGGGACGGGGTCCCGCAACAATGGGAGCGCGGTGGCGCGGCATGAAGACGACGGTCCAGACACTTCAGGGCTCGCGCATCGGGCATTTCATCGACGGCGCCTTCGTCGCGCCGCAAGGCGGCGTCTATGCGCCGAGCTACGACCCGACCACGGCCGAGCCCTGGTACGAGTTCGCGCAGGGCGACGCCGGCGATGTCGATGCGGCGGTGCGCTCGGCGAAGGCGGCATTGCTGAACCCGGCCTGGCGCCGGCTGACGCAGACCGATCGCGGCAAGCTGGTGCGCCGGCTCGGCGAACTGGTGCTCGCCCATGCCGAGGAGCTGGCGGAGCTCGAATGCCGCGACAACGGCAAGCTGATCAAGGAAATGCGCGCCCAAATGCGGGCGATCCCGGATTCCTACGGCTACTTCGCCGGCATGGCCGACAAGCTCCAGGGCGACACGATCCCGGTCAACAAGCTCGATACGCTCAACTTCAACCTGCGCGAGCCGATCGGCGTGGTCGGCATGATCATCCCGTGGAACTCGCCGCTGATGATGCTGACCGGCACGCTGGCGCCGTGCCTGGCCATCGGCAACACGATCGTGGTCAAGCCCTCCGAGCACGCGACGGCGTCGGCGCTGGCATTGGCGGAACTCGTCATAGCGGCCGGCATCCCCGCCGGCGTCGTCAACGTCGTCACCGGCGACGGCGCGACCACGGGCGATGCGCTGACGCGCCATCCCGGCATCGCCAAATACGTCTTCACCGGCTCGACCGACACCGGCCGCAAGATCGCCGGCAATGCCGCGGGCAACCTCGTGCCCTGCCAGATGGAGCTCGGCGGCAAGTCGCCCCATGTCGTCTTCTCCGATGTCGACATCGAGCGCGCGGTCAACGGCGTCGTCTCCGGCATCTTCGCCGCGGCGGGCCAGACCTGCGTCGCCGGCTCGCGCTGCTTCGTCGAGGCACCGGTCTACGAACGCTTCGTCGAGGCGCTGGTCGAGCGCACCCGGCGGGTCAAGGTCGGTCATCCGATGGCCGAGGACACCGATATCGGGCCGCTGGCGCTGGCGGCACAGCTCGAGAAGGTCGAGCACTTCGTCGGCTCCGGCGTGCGTGAGGGCGCCAAGGTCGCGGTCGGCGGGCGCAAGCCGCAGGACGAGGCCCTGGCGCGCGGCTGGTACTACGAGCCGACGGTGCTGGCCGATGCGCGCAATGAGATGAGCTTCATGCGCCATGAGATCTTCGGGCCGGTGGTCGGGGTCGTGCCCTTCTCGAGCGAAGACGAGATGATCGCGCTCGCCAACGACACCGAATACGGCCTCGCTTCCGGCATCTGGACCCGCGACATCGACCGCGCCATGCGCTTCGCCCGCAATGTCGAGGCCGGCACGGTCTGGATCAACACCTACCGCTCGGCCGCCTTCATGTCCGCCAATGGCGGCACGAAGAAGAGCGGCTACGGCCGCCGCGGCGGCTTCGAGGTCATGCGCGAATTCTCGCGGCTGAAGAACGTCGTCATCGACTACTCGGGCGCCATGCAGGACCCGTTCGTCATCCGGCTGCGCTGACGCGCTGTCCCGCTGCTCCACGGAGGCATCCATGAAATTCGCTCTCTCGATCAATATGGAGCGCTTTTCGCCAGAGGCGTCGATGCAGGACGCCATGTCGCAGATGCTGGCGCTCGCCCGCGTGGCGGATGAGGGCGGCTTCGAGACGCTGTGGACGGCCGAGCATCACACGATCGAATGCACGATCTCGCCCAATCCCTTCCAGACGCTGACCTGGCTCGCCCAGCACACAGATCGCATCCGGCTCGGCACGGCGACGCTGGTGGCGCCCTATTGGTCGCCGATCCGGCTGGCCGGCGAGGCGGCGCTCTGCGATCACCTGACCGGCGGGCGCCTCGAATTCGGCATCGCGCGCGGCGCCTATCAGTACGAATTCGACCGCATGGCGGGCGGCATGCCTCAGCAGGAAGGCGTCGCCTATATGAAGGAACTCGTGCCGGCGGTGCAGAAGCTCTGGGCCGGCGACTATGCGCATGACGGTCAGTACTGGCAGTTCCCGCTCGCAACCTCCGTACCGAAGCCGCTGCAGAACCCCCATCCACGCATCTGGGTGGCGGCGCGCGATCCCGGCACTTTCGACTGGGCGGTCGGCATCGGCGCCAGCATCCTCTCGACGCCGCTCTCCGCCCCGGTCGCCGAGATCGGCGTGCTGGCGGAGAAATTCCGCAAGGCCTGCGCCGACCATCCCGAGCGTCCGCGGCCGAAATTCATGATGCAGCGCCGCTCCTGCGTCTACGAGCGTTCGCAGGATTGGGAGCAGATCGTCCGCTACAGCGTCGATTACGGCCGCTATTTCGAGAACCTGATGCAGAACATCGGCACGGTGACCAACGGCTTCCCGGAGGCGGTGCCGTTCGAGACCGTCGCCAATCGCGGCAATTACGACCCGCGCGCCATCCGCGACAACCTGGTCTTCGGCACGCCCGACGAGGTCATCCCGAAGCTCGAGGTCTATGAGGCCGCCGGCGTCGACCAGTTCTGCCTCGGCCTGTCGTATAATCTGCCCTTCGAGCTGCAGATGAAGACGCTCAGGCTGTTCATCGACGAGGTGATGCCGCATTTCGCGGCTCGCGGGCGCGACGCGGCGAAGCCTCGCTTCGCCGCCGCCGGAGCGTGACGGGCATGGCTGGTCTTGCCGCAGTGACCGAGCCGGATATCGCGGGGACCTTCATGCGCGATGGTGTCGCGCTGAACTACCGGCTGAGCGGGCAGGGGCCGCGGCCCCTGGTGCTGATCCACGGCGTCGGCTCCTACCAGGAGGCCTGGGACGGGGTGATCGCGCGGCTCTCCGATCGCTTCCGGATGCTGAGCTTCGATCTGCGCGGCCATGGCCATTCGGAGCGTGTCAGGGGGCGCTACGAGATCGACGATTTCACTGGGGACGTGCTCGGCCTCGCCGATCATGTCGGCTTCGCCAGCTTCGATCTTGCGGGCTTCTCGCTCGGCGGGCTGATCGCACAGCGCCTCGCCCTGACCCATCCCGAGCGGCTGCGGCGGCTCGTCCTTCTATCGACCGTATCCGGCCGGACGCCGGAGGAGCGCGAGCGTGTGCTCGCCAGGCTCGCGGCGCTCAAGGCCGGCGATCGCGGCTCGCATTACGATGCCTCGCTGTCGCGCTGGCTGACCGAGGAATTCCAGGAACGCAATCCCGAGCTGATCGCGGAACTGCGGCGGCGCAACGCCGAGAACGATCCGGATTGCTATGCCGCCGCCTATCGCGTCCTGGCCGAGACCGATTTCGGCGGGCTGATCGACCAGATCCGCCTTCCGACGCTGATCGCCACCGGCGAACACGACCTGGGCTCGAACCCGCGCATGTCACGCTTCATGCATGAGCGCATCGCCGGCTCGCGCCTGCATATCCTGCCGGGGCTGCGCCATTCCCTACTCAACGAGGCGCCCGACCGCGTCGCGGCGCTGATGGATGAGTTTCTCACGGAGGATACGGCGTGATCGTCGAGGAGCGCATTTACCGCATCCGCAACGGACGGATGAACCGCTATCTCCAACTCGTGCGCGAGGAGGGCCTTGCCATCCAGCAGCCCATTCTCGGGCAGCTCGTCGGCTACTTCACCACCGAGATCGGGGCGCTGAGCCAGGTCACTCACATGTGGGCCTATGCCGATCTCGAAGACCGTCGCGTGCGGCGCCAGCAGCTCGCCGACGATCCGCGCTGGCAGGCCTTCCTGCCCAGGCTGGTCGAGAACATCGAGCAGGCCGAGAACCGCATTCTGCTGCCGACGGATTTTTCGCCGCTGCGCTGAGCGCAGCATGCGCGGGTGACAGGCGCAATCGCCGCCCCGCACGATCACAGGAGGGGAGTGCAGTGAGCGAGAGGCTGCGTATCGAGAACCTGTACAAGGTTTTCGCCAAGGATCCCGGACCTGCCCTGCAGATCCTGCGCAAGGGTGGCACGAAGGACAGCGTCTTCGAGACGCTCGGCCATGTCGTCGGCCTGGACGACGTCTCGCTCGCGGTGCCATCCGGCGCGATGTACATGGTGATGGGGCTGTCGGGCTCCGGCAAATCCACCCTGGCGCGCTGCATCAACCGCCTGAACGAGCCCAGCGCCGGCCGCATCCTGCTCGATGGGCAGGATATTGTGCCGCTCGACGAGAAGGCATTGCGCGAGGTCAGGCGCACGCGCATCTCGATGGTGTTCCAGCATTTCGCCCTGCTGCCGAACAAGCGCGTGATCGACAATGTCGAGTTCGGGCTGAAGCTGCGCGGCGTCGCACCGGCCGAGCGCCGCCGCCGCGCCGAGGAGGTGCTGTCGGTCGTCGGGCTCGGGCGCTGGGGCTACCATCTGCCGCATGAGCTGTCGGGCGGCATGCGCCAGCGCGTCGGCCTGGCGCGGGCGCTCGCGACCGATGCCGACATCCTGATCATGGACGAAGCCTTCAGCGCGCTCGACCCCTTGATCCGCACCGAGATGCAGGACGAGCTGTTGCGCCTGCAGCGCACGCTCAACAAGACCATCCTGTTCATCACCCATGATTTCCAGGAGGCGCTGAAGCTCGGCACCCGCATCGCGATCATGTCGGAGGGGCGGCTGGTACGCGAGGGCACGCCGCAATCGATCGTGCTCGAGCCGGGCAGCGACTATGTCGCGGCCTTCACCCGCGAGGTCGATCGCGCGCGCCTGTTCGATGCGCGTTCGGTGATGAAGGCGCCGGCGGTGCTCTGGCGCGGGTCGGCCGGCATCGTCGTCGGCGGACCGGAAGGCGGCTTCCTGCTCGACCAAGAGGAGCAGGTCGTCGCCGGGCTTGACGGCGCCGAGATCGCCCGCCTGCAGGAAACCGGGACGCTGCCAGCCGAACAGGCCGCTCCGATCTGTGTCCCGGAGGCAACCAAGCTCATCGATGTCGCGCGCTGCTACCGCGCCGACCGGAGTGTCGGCGTGATCGACGAGGCCGGCCGCCTCGTCGGCCTGCTGGGCGCCGAGCAGATTCTCGCCCGTATCGCCAACCTGCCGGTTCAGGAGCGCGAACCATGATCAAGGCCGACGATCTCGCGATCTTTCCGGTCGACCAGTGGATCCAGGACGGGGTGCGCTGGCTCGCTCTCAACCTGCGTCCGCTCTTCCAGGCGATCAAATGGCCGGTCGAGAGCCTGCTCGGCTTCAACGACTGGGTGCTGCACGCCATCCCGTTCCCGGCGATGCTGCTGCTGATCGGCCTCATCGCCTGGCGTAGCGCCGGCGTGGGCGTCGCGATCTTCAGCGTCGTGTCACTGGTCGTGATCGCCATGCTCGGCGTCTGGGCCGAGGCGATGACGACGCTGTCGCTGATCGCGACGGCGATCGTCTTCTGCGCCGTGATCGGGATTCCGATCGGCATTCTCTGCGCGCGCAGCGACCGGGTCTGGAACGTCGTCCGCCCGATACTCGACATCATGCAGACGACGCCAACCTTCGTTTATCTCGTGCCGGTGGTGATGCTGTTCGGCGTCGGCACGGTGCCGGGCGAGGTCGCGGTCGTTACGGCGGCCGCGCCGCCCCTGATCCGCTTCACCAATCTCGGCATCCGCATGGTCGAGCACGAGATCGTCGAGGCCGGCCTCGCCTTCGGTGCCGACCGGCGGCAGCTGCTTTGGGAAATCCAGCTGCCGCTCGCGATCCCGACCATCCTCGGTGGCCTCAACCAGACGGTGCTGACCGCGATGGTGATGTCGGTCGTGGTCGCGATGATCGGCGCCGAGGGACTCGGCCTCGTCGTGCTCCAGGGGCTGGGGAGGCTCGATGTCGGGCGCGCCGCAGTCGGCGGCATCGCCATCGTCCTGCTTGCGATGATGCTGGACCGGATCACCCAGAAGCTCGCCGAGGCCAGGAGTGGCCAGCGCCCGTCGCTGTTCCAGCTCGCCATGCGCTTCCTGCGCGGCGGGCGGCGCGAGGAGATCGCCGCCCTGCCGCCGGGCGAGGCCACCCGGCAAGGCGCATAGACGCCGCAGCCAGCGGCGCAAGACATCCCGCCGGACAAAGCGGGTGGGGACGACAAAAAGCGATAATCAAAGAGGAGAACGCGATGATCAGCCTGTCAGCCAAGACCCTCGTCAAGACATTTGCCGCGGCCGCGCTCGCCGCCGCCACCCTGCAAGGCGCGGCCTTGGCCCAGGCCCTGCCGGGCAAGGGCAAGACCGTGCGCTACGCCCAGAGCGACAGCCTCGGTGCCAACTACGTCACTGCTCAGATCGTCAGCCGGGCGCTGAAGGAACTCGGCTACGACGTGAAGATCTCGACGCTGAACACCACCCTGTTCTTCCAGGCCGCGGCGCAGGGCGATCTCGATCTTGCGACCGACGTCAACATGCCCCAGCGCGAGCCGGCCTTCCGCGCCGTCGAGAAGCAGGCCGAGCTGATCGGCGGCGGCATGATCGTCGGCGGCGGCGTCAACGGCTACCTGATCGACAAGAAGACGGCGACGGCACACAACATCACCAGCCTCGCCCAGATGAAGGACCCCAAGCTCGCCGCGCTGTTCGGCAAGGACGGGCGCGCCGATCTGATCAATTGCGATCCCGGCTGGAGCTGCGGCGACGTCGTCGATTTCCAGCTCGACAAGTTCGGCCTGAAGGACACGGTGCGCTCGGTGCGCGGCAAGTACGAGACGCTAATGGTCGAGGCGGTGGCGCGGGTGAAGCGCGGCGAGCCGGCCTTCTTCTACGCCTGGAGCCCGTCCTGGGTGAACAATGCGCTGATCCCGGGCGAGGAGGTCGTCTGGCTGCCGACGCCCGAGGATGCGCTGCCGCCGAACGTGCCCAATCGCGGCTCGGCCCTCGTGCCCGGCGTCAAGGGCTGCGCCGGCGGCGCCGACCCCTGCCGCATGGCGATGGCGTCGTGGAACTGGGCGTCTGTCGCCAACAAGCAGTTCATCGCCGCCAACCCCGCCGTCAAGGTGCTGATCGAGCAGATGAAATTCCCGCTGCCGACCTGGTCGGGCTGGGAATTCAGCATCAACAAGAACGGCGCGAGCAGCGCCAACGTCAACCGCATGGCCGATGAGTGGATCAGCCAGAACAAGGCAACCTTCGACAGCTGGGTGAAGAGCGGCCGGGACGCTGTCTGAGGCCATTCGTGAAAGAAAGCCGGCCAGTGGCAGGCCGGCTTTCCCTAGAGCATGAGCGAGAGCCGGCCGCTTGGCCGGCTCTTTTCGTCAAAGCGCTGCCTCCACGGCGCGCCGCGTCGCGTCGACCACCAGATCGGCTTCCCGTTTCGTCAGGCACAGCGGCGGTGCGAAGCCGAGGATGTCGCCCTGCGGCATGGCGCGAGCGATGACGCCCTGTTCGAGCAATGCCGCGGCGATGCGCGGGCCGACCTTCTGCGAGGCGTCGAAGAACACGCGGTCATCCCTGTCGCGGACGAATTCGACCGCTGCCAGCAGGCCCTCGCCGCGGACCTCGCCGACATGGCGATGGCTGCCGACGGCCTCCCTCAGCGCCGCATTGAAATAGGCGCCGACCTCGCCGGCATTGCGCACGAGATCGAGCTCGTCGACGAGTTCGAGATTGGCGACGCCGGCGGCCGCGCAGAGCGGATGCGAGGAATAGGTCCAGCCATGGCCGATCGGGCCGTATTCGTCCGAGCCCTGCTCCAGCACGCGCCAGAGCTTTTCCGAGACGATGACGCCGGAGAGCGGCGCATAGGCCGAGGTCAGGCCCTTGGCGATGGTGATGAGGTCGGGCTCGATGCCGTAATGGTCAGATCCGAACATGCTGCCGAGGCGGCCGAAACCGGTGACGACCTCGTCGGCAATCAGCAGGATGTCGTGCTTCCTGAGCACTGCCTGGATCTTCGCCCAGTAGCCGGCCGGCGGCGGCACGATGCCGCCGGTGCCGAGCACCGGCTCGCCGATGAAGGCGGCGATCGTTTCCGGGCCCTCGGCCTGGATCAGCTCCTCGAGCTTGTCGGCGCAGTGCTGCGAGAACTGCTCCTCGCTGAGGCTGCGATCCTCGCGGCGGTAGTAATAGGGCGCCTCGGTATGCAGGACCGGCGCCTTGGGCAGGTCGAACAGATTGTGGAAGGCGGCGAGGCCTGTGAGGCTGCCGGTCATCACGCCCGAGCCGTGATAGCCGCGCCAGCGCGAGATGACCTTCTTCTTCTCCGGCCGCTTCAGGACGTTGTTGTAGTACCAGACCAGCTTGAGATTGGTCTCGTTGGCGTCGGAGCCGGAGAGCCCGAAGAAGACCCGGCTCATGCCCTTCGGCGCCCGCTCCACCACCATCTTGGCGAGCCTGATCGACGGCTCCGAGCCATGGCCGACATAGGCGTGGTAATAGGGCAGCCTGGCCGCCTGCTCGGCGATCGCGTCGGTGATCGCTTTGCGGCCATAGCCGACATTGACGCAATAGAGCCCGGCGAAGGCGTCGAGGCTGCGCTTACCGTCGCGATCGACGATGTAGACACCCTCGCCACCGGCGATGATGCGATTGGACGTCTCGCCGCGGGCATGCTGGCCCATATGCGTCGAAGGGTGGAAGAAGTGGTCGCGGTCCCAGGCGTCCAGTTCGTTGTCGGTGCGGGCGGGGTGGTCGAGCATCGCAATCATCCTGATGAAGGGGGAGGGAGCCTCAGTTCAGGTCGAGGCAGACATATTTGAGGTCGGTGAAGGCTTCGAGGCCGTGGCGCGAGCCCTCGCGGCCGACGCCGGATTGCTTCATGCCGCCGAAGGGGATCGGCGCGCCGGTGATCTTGACGCGATTGACCGCGACCATGCCGTAGTCGAGCGCCTTGGCGAGGCGCGCGGCTCGGGGGCCGTCGCGGGTCACGACATAGGCGACGAGGCCGTATTCGCTGTCGTTGGCACGGGCGACGACCTCGTCCTCGCTGTCGAAGGGGGCGATGGCGGCGACCGGGGCGAAGGTCTCCTCGCGCATGATCAGCGCCTGGTCCGGCACATCGGCGAGCACGGTCGGCGCCAGGAAAAGCGGCCCGGGCATGGCGCGCTCCGGCGTCAGCCGTCTTGCGCCGTGCGCCAGCGCATCGGCGATCTGGGCCTCGGCCTTGCGTTTGGCAGCGGCATGCATCAGCGGGCCGATCTCGACGCCGTCCTCAAGCCCGGCGCCGACGCGCAGCGCCGCTGTCCTCTCGGCGAAGGCGGTGCAGAAGCGCTCGTAGAGGCCGCGCTGGACATAGATGCGGTTGGCGGCGAGGCAGTCCTGGCCGGAGGTCGCGAATTTGGCGTCGATCGCGATCGCCACGGCGCGGTCGAGATCGGCATCGTCGAAGAGGATCAGCGGGGCATGGCCGCCGAGTTCCATCACCATGCGCTTGACGGTCGCGGCCGCATTACGGGCGACGAGGCGGCCGATCTCGGTCGAGCCGGTGAAGCTGACGGCGCGCACCCTCGTATCGGCGCAATAGGTCTCGGCGATCGGCGCGGCGTCGCCGGTGACCACGTTGAAGACGCCAGCCGGCAGGCCGGCGCGGTCGGCGAGCTCGGCCAGCGCCAGCGCCGAGAGCGGCGTATGCGAGGACGGGTGGGCGACGACGGTGCAGCCGGCAGCGAGCGCGGCGGCAGCCTTGCGCGTCAGCATGGCGGAGGGGAAGTTCCAGGGTGTCAGCAGGGCGGCGACGCCGACCGGCTCGCGCGACAGCGACATCTGCGCACCCGGGAGGTGGCTGGTAACGCCTTCGGCGTTCACCCGCATCGCCTCTTCGGCGTAGTAGGCGATGAAGTCGGCGGCATAGGCGATCTCGCCGCGCGATTCCGCCAGCGGCTTGCCCTGTTCGAGCGTCATCAGCAAAGCGAGGTCCTCGGCCGCTGCCAGCATCGCGGCATGCCAGCGCCGCAGCAGCGCGGCGCGCTCCTGCGGCAGCAGCCCTTTCCAGGCCGGGAAGGCGGCATGAGCCGCGTCGATCGCCTGCGTCGCTTCGCTGGCACCCAGCGCTGCGACCTGCGCGACGAGGGCGCCGGTCGCGGGATCGGTCACCGGGAAGGTCTCGCCGTCTGGCGCGGCGGTCCAGCGCCCACCGATATAGGACAGCTGCCTTAGCAGACGGCGATCGGTCAGGCGCGACAGGCCAGGATGCTCGGCCGGCTTGGCGATCGTCGCTTCCCGTCTTGCCGCGCTCGTCATCGTGCTCATGACCATCCTCCCTCGGTTGAACGAGGCTAGGCGGAAGGCTGGCGAGACTGTCTTCGAAGTGCCGGCTCTGTGCCGAGGCAGTCTCGGAAATTCGGGGTGGCGCCGATAGAATTTCGGTGCGCACTCAGCCCAGCACGGAGGCCAGGAATTCGCGGGTGCGCGGCTGCTCCGGTGCGCTGAAGATGCGCTCCGGCTCGCCCTGTTCGCAGATGCGGCCCTTGTCGAAGAAGCAGACCCGGTCGGAGACCTCGCGGGCGAAACGCATCTCGTGGGTGACGAGCAGCATGGTGAGATCATGCTCGCTGGCGAGGCCGCGAATGACCGAGAGCACTTCGCCGACGAGCTGCGGATCGAGCGCCGAGGTCGGCTCGTCGAAGAGCAGCACGCGGGGACGCATGGCAAGCGCGCGGGCGATGGCGACGCGCTGCTGCTGGCCGCCGGAGAGCTGGGCGGGAAAATGGTCCTTCTTGTCAGCGAGCCCGACCATGGCGAGCAGGTCGACGGCCCGGCATTCGGCCTCGCCGCGGGGCAGGCCGAGCACCCGCACCGGCGCCTCGACGACATTGCGCAGAACGGTCATGTGCGGGAACAGGTTGAAGCTCTGGAAGACCATGCCGACATGGCTACGGATCTGGCGCAGATGCCCGTCCGAGGCCTTGAACGGGCCGCCGGCATTCGGCTCGTGATAGGGAATGCCGGCGAGAGTCAGGCGGCCTTCCTGGAAGGGCTCCAGCGTCATCAGGATGCGCAGCACCGTCGACTTGCCCGAGCCAGACGGGCCGATCAGCGTGACCTTCTCGCCGCGCGCGACGCTGAAGTTGAAATCGTCGAGCACGGTCAGCGCGCCGAAGCGCTTGGTCACGCCGGCGAACTCGATGATGGGGGCCTGAGTGGTCTCGGTCATCGCAGCGGGATCCCTGCTTTCGGCAGCGCCTTCTGCAGCCGGTGCAGGCCGGCCGAGCAGATCAGCGTGAGGAGAAGGAAGATCAGGCCGACCAGCGTCAGCGGCACGAGATATTCGAAGGTACGCTCGCCGATCATGTTGGCGAGGCCCATCATCTCGAGGACGGTGACGACGGAGAGCACCGGCGTCTCCTTGATCATGGCGACGAGATAATTGCCCATCGCCGGCAGGATGCGCGGCACGATCTGCGGCACGACGATGTCGCGATAGGTCTGCAGGCGTGAGAGGTTCAGTGCGGTCGCCGCCTCCCATTGCCCGCGCGGCACGGCCTCGATGCCGCCGCGATAGACTTCGGAGGTGTAGGCCGAATATTGCAGCCCGAGCGCAAGCGCCCCGGTGAGGAAGGCCGGCAGCGTAATGCCGTAGTCGGGCAGCACATAATAGAGGAAGAAGAGCTGCACCAGCAGCGGCGTGTCGCGCAGGAACTCGACGACGATGGCCGTCGTCCAGGAAACGGCCGTGATGCGGCTGCGCCGCAGCAGCGCGAAGACCAGGCCGAGCACCAGCGCGATCGCAAAGCCCGCGGCAGCCGCCTGCAAGGTCACGGAGAGGCCGATCAGAATGATCGGCAGGATCGAGGATGCGTAGGTCAGCGGCGTCGTCGTATCCCATTCGAAGCCGTACATCATGCGCGGCTCCTCACGAATGCGCCGCGCGCGGGAAGGCTGCGCCGCGCCGGACCAGCCGCTCGATCAGTCGCATGACCAGCATCAGCACCAGCGACATCGCGAAATAACCGAGCAGCGTCAGGCTGTAGACGCCGGCGCTGTCGAGGGTGAGGTTGCGGATCGACTGGGCCCGAAAGGTCAGGTCGGCGATCGAGATCAGCGAGACCAGCGAGGACAGTTTCAGGGTCTCGATGGCGAGATTGCCAAAGGCCGGCATCATCTCGACCAGCGCCTGCGGCAGGGTGATGTGGATCAGCGTCTGGGCCCGGCCGAAGTTCAGCGCGCGCGCCGCCTCGTGCTGCTGGACCGAGACCGATTGCAGGGCGCCGCGGACGATCTCGGAGCCATAGGCGCCGACATGCAGCGAGAGCACGAGAATGCCGGTGGCGACCGGCTCGAAGCTGATCCCGACGAGCGGCAGCGCGTAGTAGAACCAGAACAGCTGGACGAGCAGCGATGTCCCGCGGAACAGCTCGGTGTAGCAGAGCGCGACCAGCGACAGCACGCGCCCGCCCTCGACGCGGGCGATGCCGGCGGCGAAGGCCGCGACCGCACCGATCGCGATCGCCGCCAAGGTGATCCCGGCGGTGATCAGGGCGCCGCGCGACAAGGCGGGCAGATAGGACAGCCACTCCATCCGGCAGGCTCCGCGACGAGGTTGAACAGGCGTGGAGCTCCGCCCGCCACCAAAGCGGGCAGAGCGGTGTCGGTCAGAGACTATTTGCCGGCGCAGAGATCCTCGACCTTGCGCTCGGCCGCCGCCTTGATGCTGGCGTCCGAGAGGCCATAGGTGCCAAGGATCTTCTTGTAGTCGTCGGTCTTGCGGAACTCGACGAGCGCGGCATTGAAGGCGTCGCGCAGCTCCTTGTCCTCCGGCCGGAAGGCAAAGCCTCCGAAATTGCGGACCGGCTTGCCGTTGACCACCGGGTCGGTGAACGGCGCGACCTGCTCGACATTGGCCTGGCCCTTGGCCAGCGAGGCGACGGTGAGCTCGGTCGCGGCATAGGCGTCGGCGCGGCTCTGCACGGTGGCGAGCGCGTCGGCATTGGCGGTGATGAAGATCACCTGGCTGTCCTTCACGCCGACGGCGCGCAGGAAGTCGATATTGTTGGCGCCGGAGACGACCGCGACCTTGAGCGACGGGTCCTTGGCGATATCGGCATAGGTCGTCAGCTTCTTCGGATTGCCCTTCTTCACCAGTAGCCCCTCGCCATAGGAGGAGTTCGGTTCGGTGAAGGAGACCTGCTTGCAGCGCTCGGGCGAGATGTTCTGCTCGGCGGCGACGAAGTCGAAGCGCTTGGCCTTGAGGCCGGGGATCAGCGTGCCGAAGGGCGTCACCGACCAGTTGGCCTCGGCGATGCCGAGCTTCTTCAGCACGGCGTTGGCGACGTCGGGGCCGATGCCGGCGGAAGTCCCATCATCCTTCATATAGGAATAGGGCACCTCATTGGCGGTGGCGATGCGGATATAGCCCTGGTCCTTGACGTCCTTGAGGCTGGTGGCGCCGGCAGCGGCGAGGCCGGCGGCGAGAGCAATGGCGGAGAAACCCGCGATCTTCAGGAACAGCATCTACAATTCTCCTCTGGTTGATGTTTCTCCGCTTGCCGATTGCTTCGGCTTCTCTGGCGTCTTCGCGCCGGCGGTTGGCTTGGACCGGTCCCCCGGCCGAACGGGTTCAGGGCGCCTCCGTCAGCACGGCAAGCACCGAGAGGCAGTCGCCGGCCTTGATCAGCCCGGGGACGTGGCGGGCGGCGAGCACGCCATCCATCGCGGCCTGGTATTCGGCCGGGGCGAGCCCGGTCTTTCCGACGGGATAGACCCGGGCGATGACCTCGCCGGCGCGCACGGGCTCGCCGAGGTCGTGCTCGAAGACGATCAGTCCGTCGTCCTGCGCGAAGCTGAAGCAATCGGCCGAGGGCATGTCGAGCCAGCTTGTCGGCGTCGTCTCGGGCGTTCCGGCAAGGATGCCGGCATGCCTGAGCAGGTTGCTGGCGCCGCGCCGGGCGATACCGATACTGCGCGCGCTCGCCGTTCCCGCGCCGCCAAGCTCGGTCGTGACGAAGACCTTGCCCATCGCCTCGACGGTGGTGTCGAGCATGCCGACGGCGTCGATCTCCAGCATCTTCATCGAGTAGGGCGCGGAGAAGGCGGCGACCGCCGCAAAGCAGCGCGCCTCCTGCGCCTTGTCCGGCAGTTCGTGCGCCGCGGCGTAGGGCAGGAAGTCGAGCGTCTTTCCGCCTGAATGGAAGTCGAGGACGATGTCGGCCAGCGGGACGAGATGGCGCGTGACGTAGTCGGCGATCTTTTCGGTTACACTGCCATCCGGACGGCCCGGAAAGCTGCGATTCATGTTGCCCTTGTCGATCGGCGAGGTCCGCGTCCCAGCCCGGAAGGCCGGATAGTTCAGCGCCGGCAGGATGATCACCCGGCCGGTGACGTGGGCCGGGTCGAGGGTCCGGGCCAGCTCGAACAGCGCCGCCGGCCCTTCATATTCATCGCCATGGTTCGCGCCGATCAGTAGCGCGGTCGGCCCGTCGCCATTGGCGATCATGCAGACCGGGATCATGACCGAGCCCCAGGCGCTGTCGTCGCGGCTGTAGGGCAGGCGCAGGTGCCCATGCTGGACACCCTGCGCCGAGAGGTCGATTGTCGGCGTCACCGGCGAAGGGCGGGGCGAAGCGGTCAGCATCGGCTCAACCCTTGACGAAGAGCTGGCGCGGCACGTTCGACAGGCATTCGACGCCGGTGTCGGTGATCGCGATGCTCTCGGTGATCTCGAGGCCCATATCCTCGAGCCAGAGGCCGGTCATGAAGTGGAAGGTCATGCCGGGCTTGAGCTCGGTCCGGTCGCCGGGGCGCAGGCTCATCGTACGCTCGCCCCAATCGGGCGGATAGGACAGGCCGATCGGGTAGCCGGTGCGGTTGTCCTTGATGATCCCGTACTTTTTCAGCACGCCGAAGAAGGCGTTGGCGATATCCTCGCAGGTGTTGCCCGGTTTGGCCGCGGTGAGCCCGGCCTCCATGCCTTCGAGCGTCGCCTTCTCGGCATCGAGGAAGGCCTGCGTCGGCTTGCCGAGGAAGACGGTGCGCGAGAGCGGGCAATGATAGCGCCGGTAGGCACCGGCTATCTCGAAGAAGGTGCCTTCACCGATACGCATCGGCTTGTCGTCCCAGGTCAGATGCGGGGCGGAAGCATCGGCGCCCGAAGGCAGCAGCGGCACGATCGCCGGATAGTCGCCGCCGAACTCGGCCGTGCCGCGGATGCCGGCATCGTAGATCTCGGCGACGAGATCGCATTTGCGCATGCCGGGCTCGACGACATCGACGATGCGCTGGTGCATCAATTCGACGATGCGGCCGGCCTTGCGCATGTAGTCGAGCTCGGTAGCGCTCTTGACCGCGCGCTGCCAGTTTACCAGCCCGCCGGAATCCTTGAAGCGGGCGTTCGGCAGATGCTTTTGCAGCGAGGCGAAGGCGGCCGCCGAGAAGTAGTAATTGTCCATCTCGACCGCGATCGAGAGCCTGTCCCAGCCGCGCTCCCCGATGATCTGCGCGAGCAGGTCCATCGGATGGCGCTCGGTCGACTGCACATAGTGGTCGGGATAGCCGATGATATTGTCGTGGCCGATGTAAGCGGTGCGCTTGGCGCCGTTCGCATCCTGCTTGCGGCCATACCAGATCGGCTCGCCGGTCGGCGGCACCAGCACGCATTGATGGACGTAGAACGACCAGCCGTCATAGCCGGTGAGCCAATGCATGTTCGAGGGGTCGGTGACGACCACCAGCTCGATGCCTGCGCGATCCATGGCGGCGCGGGTCTTGGCGAGGCGCTCGGCATATTCCTCGCGGGTGAAGTTCAGGGTCACGGTCACGCGGCGTCTCCCGCTTCGGCCTTGGTGTCGATGGTCTGCCCGGCGCCGGCAGTGCGGGCGCGGGCGGCGGCAAGATTGGCGATCGCGGTGTCCTGCACGCCGGTGCCGGTCAGGTCGGCGAGGGTGATCTCGTCGGAACTCGTGCGGCCCGGACGCTTGCCGGCTATGACCTCGCCGAGCTCGGCGAAAACCTGGTCTGCCGCGGCGAGGCCGGCGCGGATCGCCGAGGCGAGCTCGCCGAGCCGCCTTGTCTGGCTGAGGCGATCGGCGACATAGGTCACGCGGGCGAAGGCAGCCGGATCGACCTCGTTCTTGTGCTCGCTGTCGGAACCCATGGCCGTGACGTGCTGGCCGCGCTCGAGCCAGTCCGCCATCAGGATCGGCCGCTCTGCCGGTGTCGTGGTGACAACGACATCGGCGCCGTGCATGGCAGCTTGCGGATCGGCGACGGCGGAGACGGCAAAGCCGAGGCGCCGAGTGAGCTCGCTCGCGGCCTCGCTCGCCTTGCGCGGATCACGCGCCCAGATCCGGGCCTCGCGGAGCGGCCGCACCAGCGCCAGCGCTTCGAGCTGGAGCCTCGCCTGCATGCCGGCGCCGAAGATCGCAGCGACCGCAGCATCCGGCCGGGCGAGATGCCGCGCTGCGACGGCTCCGGCGGCGGCCGTCCTGACATCGGTGAGATAGCCGTTGTCGAGAAGCAGCGCCTCGACGAGGCCGGTCCTGGCGCTGAACAGGATCATCAGCCCGTTGAGGCTGGGCAGACCAAGCCTGGGATTGTCGAAGAAGCCGGGGCTGACCTTGATCGCAAAGCCGTCGAGGCCGGGCACATAAGCCGTCTTCACATCGACCTCGCCGCGGTGCTCGGGAATGTCGAGCCGCAGGATCGGCGGCATCGCGACCGGCCTGGTGGCGAGCGCGGCGAAAGCCTCCTCGACACAGGCGATCGCACTCAGGTCGAGCCTGACGATGCGGCGCAGGTCCGCTTCGGTGAGGACGAGCATGCGGCTCATGTGGCGGCTCCGGAGACAATGCGCCGGTGCATGGCCTCGTCGATATTGCGGCCGGAGACGATCAGCGCCGCCGGCCCATGCAGACTGAGCTTGCCGGCGAGCAAGGCGGCGATGCCGACCGCGCCGGCGCCCTCGACGACTTCATTCTCGACAAGAGCGGCATGGCGGATACCGGCCGCAATCTCGGCTTCGCTGAGGAGCACGACCTCGTCGATGAGGTCGCGGCACAGCGCGAAGGTGACGCGGTTGTAAAGGCCGATGCCGCCGCCGAGCGAATCCGCCAGCGTTTCCTCTTCGACCACCTCGACGGGCCGGCCGGCGGCGATCGCCGCGGCCATGGCGGCGCCGCGCTCCATCGAGATGCCGACGATTCTCGTGGACGGCCGCAGCGCCTTGACCGCGACGGCAATGCCGGCGGCCAAGCCGCCGCCGGAGAGCGGGATCAGAACGCAGGAGAGATCGGGCAGGTCCTCGACCAGTTCTAGGCCGATCGTGCCCTGGCCGGCGACGACGTCAGGCTGATCGAAGGGGGGAATCTGAATGAGCCCGTGCTCGGCGACCAGCCACTCGACCTCGGCCTGCGCATCATCCTGGGAGCGGCCGACGATGCGGACCTGCGCGCCGAGCGCGCGGATCGCCTCGACCTTGTTTGAAGGCACCAGCGCCGACATGCAGATGGTGGCGGCAAAGCCGAGCTCGCGAGCGGTGTAGGCGACGGCACGGCCATGATTGCCGGTCGACGCGGTCACGAGTCCGCGCCGGTGCTGCTCGTCGCTCAATGCCAGCACCGCATTCATCGCGCCGCGCAGCTTGAAGGCGCCGATCGGCTGGCGGGTTTCGAGCTTGAGATGGACAGGTTGGCCGCAGAGGCGGCTCAGGGCAGGGGAGGTTACGAGCGGCGTACGCACCACCCGGCCGGCTATACGCGCCGCGGCGGCTTCGATCTCAGGCAGTGCGACGACGGCCAGCGGCGCGGCCGCTCGTTCTGCTTCTGCGGTGGCAAGATGCGGTTTGGTCACCGGCAGTACCCTCTCGCTTGTCATGCTGCGAGGGGTAAAATTTCATGTCAATTATTATATTGTCATGATTCAATTATGCCGGACATGGGCCAAAGGCGGCAACGACACGGCAAAGTGGGCTCTTTCGCCGCCGCCCTCAGCCGATCGCGCCGATGTCGAAAACCGGCGGAAGCTGCTCGAAGGTCTGGCCTATCGTCGTCAGTGTCCGGGCCAGCAGTTCATGGCTCATCCGCCCGCCCAGGCAGATGCGGATGCCGCCACCATGATTGGGGCCGGCGACGAAGGGGTCGGACGGCGTCACGGCCACGCGCCGGTCGGCGAGCGAGCGCACCAGGCCGTCCTCGGTCCAGTGCGCGGGGACCTTGAGCCAGGCGCAAAGCGAGAGCGGGTGGCTCGAGGCGACATGGCCCCCAAGCGTCTCCGCGACGATGCGCTGGCGCGCCGTCGCCTCCGCGCGCTGAACAGCAAGAAGCCTTTGCGCCGTGCCGTCCTCGACCCAGCGTGTCGCGATCTCGGCGGGCAGATAGGTGCCGCTCCAGCTCGTCACGCGCAGGATCGAGGCAGCGCGGATCGAATATTGCGGCGGCACCACCAGATAGCCGACCCGCAGGCCGGTCAGCACCGTCTTGGTGAAGCTGGTGAGAAAAAAGCCGAGCTCGGGCAGCATCGCGGTGATCGACGGCAGGGGCTCGGGGATCAGCGGCTTGTAGACCTCGTCCTCGACCACGAAGACGCCATGGCGCTGCGCGACCTCGGCGATGGCGCGGCGGCGCTCTGGGCCGGCGACATGGCTGGTCGGATTGTTGAGCGTCGGGATGAGGACGAGCGCCCGCACGCCGCCGGCGCGGCAGGCGGCCTCGAAGGCCTCGGGCAGGATCCCTTCCTCGTCGGTCGGCAGCCCCCTGAGGCTGAAGCCGAGGACGTTGGCGAGGCCGATGACGCCGTGATCGGTCAGGTTCTCGGTAAGCACGACATCGCCGGCGCGCGCCACGCAGGCGAGCGCCAGGAAGAGCGCATGGGCGGCGCCGTTGGTGATTAGCACGCGTTCGACGGAGGTCTCGACGCCGAGCGGCCCAAGCCAGAGGCGCGCCGCTTCACGATGGCGATCAAGGCCGGCGATCGGCCGGCACGGGCGCATGAAGGGACTGGTGTCGCCCTCGGCCAACGCCGCCAGCGCCTGGCGCGAAGCCGCCTCATGCGCATCGAGATAGACCCCGCGCACGATCGAGAGGTCGACGACCTCGGTCGGGCTGCGATCGAGCATCAGCCGGCCGGCCTGCTCGGTGACGCGACTTTTCACGAAGGTTCCGCGCCCGACCTCGCCGCTGAGATAGCCGAGGCGCTCGGCCTCCTTGTAGCTGAGGCTGACGGTCTGGACGGAGATGCCGAGCTCGCGGGCGAGGTCGCGATGAGTCGGCATCCGGTCCAGCGGCTTCAGGACGCCGGCGTCGATGTCGGCGATGATGCGCTCGGTCAGCGCGGCGTGCTTGGTCGCGCCCTTCTGCTTCGTCAGGGCCGGATGCCATTCGACGGCTTTCTCGACAATGGGAGAAAGCCTGGCGCCTGAAGGCTTCTCGGCTTGACGGAACATGGGATTGTCTCGTTCTTAGGAAGCAGAATTCATGACATTATGCACGCGTGGTCGCCGAAGATGAAGCTCGATCCCATCGATCTGAAGATCGTCGCGGCCCTGCAACGCGATGGCCGCATGACCAAGCTCAAGCTGGCCGAAACGGTGGCGCTGTCGCCGGCTGCCTGCTGGGAGCGGCTGCGCCGGATGGAAGAGGCCGGTGTGATTAGGGGTTACACGGCCATCGTCGATCTGGCGCCCGACGCGCCGCGGACTACGGTGATCGTCGAGATCAGCCTGAAGAGCCACCAGCAGGCGGATTTCCGGCGCTTCGAAGAGGCGGTGGCCAGGGAGCCTGCCATCGTCGCCTGCGATGCCACCGGCGGTGGTATCGACTACATCATGCGGGTGGTCGTGCCGGACATCGACAGCTATCAGCGCCTGATCGACCGGCTGCTCGACCCTGCGATCGGGATCGAGCGATACTACACCTATGTCGTGACCAAGAGCATCCCAATCACTAAGGCGCATTTGTAACTATAGCGGCGATCACGAATCCAACCAACACCGCTTCATTCACTGCTATCCGCTGCTTCTTCGCTTGTCTGTTGGTATCGGAGCACAACCATGATCAGGCTTGGACATCGGCTTTCGCGCGATCCGGATTTGGCGCGCCTCACCCAGTTGAGACGTGCCTGACCGCAGAGACAACTGTGATCTCCCGGGGAGCATGACATTGACTGCTTCATAGAACAGCGTCCGCATGCGCTGGGCACCCACCTTGGCATAGTCGATCTCGCCGGACTGATAGCGACGCGGCCGCGGGAGCGCCGGAAGCGTGCAGGATCATCGACGGCAGCCGTGAAGGCCAGTGCGGTGAGCTGCCCAACGCCAGGAATGGTCACTGACCGACGGAAACATGGTTTCTCGTCTTGACGAAACCGCACCATGGGGCCGCCTTCGGTCCGGAGGCGATCGTCAGCGCTCGGCCTTGCCCACCTGATCGTCCAGCGCCCGGACATCGTTACGAGGACAGCCAGGCATCCCTGCTGGCCCTTTTCGAAGACGAGCTTGGCTCAACCACGCTCATCAGCGTCGGCCGCCGCCCGAGCCTCGATGCGTTCCACGGCCGTCGGCGTGCGATGAGCACGTCCGCCAAAGGCGCGGTCATCGTATCCAGCGACCTGTCAAGCGAGGCGGGTAGCCCGTCCGATCAAGAGAGGGACGCGATCGTTCCCGTGATAGAATTCGGGCGCGCACTGAGGCCGCGAGCTTCGGCAATAATAAAAGACAATCTTGCCGAAAAATAAAACTGCGCGATTTAGTGGATTTATGCGCGGTGGCGAAGTTCTGGCCGGAACTAAAGACGCTCGAAACTAGTTCTCGCAACGTTCCGCTCTGGCGGAGGATCATCAGAAACTGGACTGGCTCGAACCGACGCCGGAGGTCTTCGGCGGAGCGTTGGCGCTCGACCGAAGGGACCGGAGTGGACGTTGCGTATCGGGATCATCGCTCACCTCAAGCACGCCATCCGCGAGCCATTCGCCGGCGGGTTGGAAATGCACACCTCCATGCTGCAAGGAGCGCTCCGCCGCCGCGGTCATGACGTGACAGTCTTCGCATCGTCGGGATCAGAGCCGGACGCCTGTGTTGAAGCCATCTGTGACGAAACATCGCTCACGCAGGTCGGATGCGACGAGGCCCCCGACAAGGTCTTTTTCCAGGAGCACCACGCCTACCTGTCCCTGATGAATGCACTGAGGCACCGGAACTTCGATCTGATCCATAACAACTCGCTGCACTACCTCCCCGTCGCCATGGCCGACGCGCTCCCCATGCCGGTCGTCACGACGCTTCACACGCCACCATTCGCCTGGCTCGAAAGTGGCGTTCGGTTGTGCAATGCCCCGAATGCGACGTTCGTCGCCGTCTCCGAGTCGATCCGCCGCAAGTGGAACAAGGTCGCGCCGATCGAGCGTGTCGTCTTGAACGGTATTGATCTCGAGCGCTTCGCCTTCCGCTCCGACCCGGCGGTGCAGCCTTATTGGATCTGGTACGGTCGGATCGTTCCTGAAAAAGGGCTCCATCATGCCATCGCGGCCGCCGCGGTGAGTGGAGCGACGTTGCTGATCGCCGGCCCGATCTCCGATCAGGACTATTTCGATCGCGAGGTCGCACCACGCCTCGACGAGCGCGTCAGATATCTGGGCCATCTTGCCCATTCCGAACTCGCCGGCATCATCGGCGGCGCTCGGGCTTTTCTGTGTACGCCCTGCTGGGAAGAGCCGTACGGCCTCGTGGTCGCCGAAGCGTTGGCTTGCGGTGTTCCCGTAGCAGCCTTCGCCCGGGGAGCAATCCCGGAATTGCTGAATGCCGCGACCGGCGTGCTGGCTAGCCCAGATGACCCGTTTTCCTTGTCGCAGGCGGCGCTGGCTGCCGAACAGCTCGACCGACACGCCTGCCGGGCACACGCGATCAGGCGCTGTGATGCCGCCCGGATGATCGACGAGTACGAGGCGCTGTATGCCGATCGCATCGCAGCCGCACCGCAAACGAGGTTCGCCGCCTGAACCATTCCCAGCTCACGCAAGGATCCCTCTCATGGCCCCTTCTCCAAAGAACGACACCAAGAAGATCGACGCCAAACCTGGTAACGGCGGCGAGTTGCACCAAACGGCCTCGACGCCGGACACCCGGATCACGACCAATCATGGCACCCCGGTGAGCGACAATCAGAATTCGCTCAAGGCGGGCACTCGCGGGCCGACGCTGCTTGAAGACTTCGTGCTGCGGGAAAAGATCCAGCACTTCGACCACGAACGGATCCCCGAGCGGATCGTCCACGCCCGCGGTTCGGCGGCTCACGGCTTCTTCGAGCTCACCGAGTCCCTGGCAGAGTTCTCGCGAGCCAAGATCCTCACCGAGGTCGGCGTCAAGACCGAGGTGTTCACCCGCTTCTCGACGGTTGCCGGTGGCGCCGGTTCGGTCGACACCCCGCGTGACGTGCGCGGATTTGCGGTCAAGTTTTATACGAAGGAGGGCAACTGGGATCTCGTCGGCAACAACATCCCGGTGTTCTTTATCCAGGACGCGATCAAGTTTCCCGACCTGATCCATGCGGTGAAGATGGAAGCGGACCGCGGCTACCCCCAGGCCGCCAGCGCCCACGACACTTTCTGGGATTTCGTCGGCCTGATGCCGGAATCGACCCACATGATCATGTGGGCGATGTCGGACCGGACGATCCCGCGCTCGCTGCGGATGATCGAGGGCTTCGGCGTCAATACGTTCCGCCTGCTCAACGACGACGACGAGCCGACCTTCGTCAAATTCCATTGGCGCCCGAAGCTCGGGACCCAGTCGACGTGCTGGGACGAGGCCGTGAAGATCGCCGGCGCCGACCCGGACTATCACCGCCGCGATCTGTTCGAGGCGATCGAAAAAGGCGACTTCCCGGAATGGGAGTTCGGCGTGCAGTTGCTTAGCCAGAATGAGGCCGACGCACTCCCCTTTGACATCCTCGACGCGACGAAGGTGATCCCGGAAGAGCTCGTGCCGATCCGCGTAATCGGCCGGATGGTGCTGAACCGAAATCCCGACAACTTCTTCGCCGAGACCGAGCAATCGGCGTTTTTGCCAACCAATATGCCGCCGGGCATCGACGTCTCGGAGGATCCGCTGCTGCAAGGCCGCCTGTTTTCCTATCAGGACACCCAGCTCTCGCGGCTCGGCACCGTGAATTTCCACCAATTGCCGATCAACAGGGCGAAAGGTTGCCCGTTCCAGAACTTCCAGCGCGACGGACAGATGCAAACTCAGGTATTCAAGGGCCGCGCGAATTACGAGCCCAATAGCCTTGCACAAGCGGGCGAAGACGGGGGCCCTCGCGAGGATCCCACCGGCGGATTCCGGACGGCAGCTGTCCCCGTCGAGGCGCACAAGGTCCGGCTGCGATCGGAAAGCTTCGCCGACCACTATAGCCATGCGCGACTGTTCTTCCGCTCCCAAAGCGAGATCGAGCAGGCCCATCTGGCCAGCGCGCTCGTGTTCGAGCTCTCCAAGGTTTCGCTCGAACATGTCCGCAACCGGGTGATGGCCAATCTCCTCAACGTTGACGAGACGTTGGCTCAGCGCGTGGCCGAAGGTCTGGCCATCAAGCTCCCGAAGGCGGCGGATGCCGCAGTGGAAGCCATCGACATGGAGCCGTCCCCGGCCCTCCGGATCGTCGGCAAGTATCCAGAGACCCTGAAGGGGCGCTCGGTCGGGATCCTGGTTTCGGACGGCGCCGACGGAGCTTTGGTCACGGCGGTCAAGTCGTCGGTCGAAGGCGAAGGCGGCACCGTGAAGATCGTCGCGCCCAAGATCGGCGGCGTGAAACTCAAGGACGGAAAGCTGCTTAAGGCCGACGGGCAGCTCGCCGGTACGCCGTCCGTGATCTTCGACGCGGTCGCCATCATCCTGTCCGAGGAAGGTTGCGCAATGCTGATGAAGGAAGGCGCCGCGATCGACTTCACGAAGGACGCCTTCGGTCACCTGAAGGCGATCGGTTACAGCCCGGAAGCCAAGCCGCTGCTCGACAAGGCCGGCGTCGAGCCCGACGACGGCATCGTCGCACTCGGCAAGGCGAAGGACGCCTTCCTCGCTCCGGCCCGAACGCGACAGTGGGCCCGGGAGCCCAGTGTTCGCATCCTGGCCTGACGATGAGGTCGCGCGCAAAGGAGCGAGCGCCGGCGGCCGCGGACCCAACGGCCGGCGCTCCGTTTTGCATCTGCGTTCCGGCTCGCAACGAGGAAGAGCGCTTGCCTCGCCTGCTCCGGGCGCTGGCCGAACAGGATGTCGAAGGGTCGGTCCCCGTCGCGATCTGCATCAACAACACCACGGACGCCTCGACCGAAGTCGTTGCGGCCGTCGGGGAACGCTATCGCGGCCGACTCCTTCTCAGCGTCGATGTGATGGAATTTCCGCCAGACCTGGCGCATGCAGGGTCGGCGCGCGCGTCCGCCCTGGCGGCCGGCGGGAAGCGCGTCGTGCCAGCCGACGGCGTACTGATCACGACCGATGCCGACGCTCGACCGCCGGCGAACTGGGTATCGGCCAATCTGGCCGCCATCGCGGCCGGGGCTGACATCGTCGGTGGGAGGCTGGTTCTCGACGAGGGCGAGCGGATCCCCCCCGGCATCGCGGCAAGTCGGGAGCTATGGGATCGCTACTGGATTGCCGTGAGGGCGATCGAGGATGAGATCGACCCGTGTCCCTGGGATCCTCCTCCTCGGCATGGCGACCACACCGGCGGCAGTCTCGCGATCACGTGCGAGATATACCGCCGCTCAGGTGGCGTTCCCCTGATGGCATCGGGCGAGGATCGGGCTCTCGTCGAGGCCGCCATTGTCGCCGGTGGTCGCCTCGTTCACCCCCTTGACGTCTGGACGCGGGTCTCGGCGCGTTTGGATGGCCGTGCGACTCATGGCATGGCCGAGACGATGAGGCGCATGAGCGATGCAGCCTCCGGCGGCGCTGCCGAGATGGTGCCGGCGCTCCGCCACTGGCGCGAGCGTGCAAAGTGGCGTCGCGAGACGCGGCAGGCAATTTGCTCGGCAAGCCGCTTGATTGCGGCTGAGCATGCGCTTCCTCCGATGCCCCATGACGCCGTGCTCGCCGAGATCGACTGGGTCGGGGCGAGCGGCTCCGACGCGGGCACCATACGGTGAGTGGTGGCATCGGCTACTACGTCCATCATCACGGAGATGGGCATCGACAACGGGCCCTGGCGATAGCCCGTTCGGCTCCGCTGGCACAGATTACCTTGATCGGCACCGGGCTCGCAGGTCGCACCGAGGGTCTTCCTTGCCTCGACCTGCCCGATGACCGCCTTGCCGAGGGCTTGGGGTTCGACGGACGCGATCATATGGGCGATCGGCCGCGCGCCTTGCATTACGCGCCCGTGCATCACGATGGCATTCGCAAACGCGCTGCTCGGCTGACGGATTGGATTGAGCGCGAACGACCTGCATTGCTCGTCGTGGACGTTTCGGTCGAGATCGCGATGCTAGCGCGACTGGCTGCCACGCCCACCATCTACTTCAGGCTCGGCGGCTTGCGCGACGATCCCGCCCACCTCGACGCCTTCCGCGGAGCCCGCGCTGTCCTTGCGCCCTTTCACCGCGAACTTGACGAACCCGGCATGCCTGACTGGGTACGATCCAAGACCCGCTACTGCTCCGGGCTTTCGGTTTCAGCTCGATCGGTCGAGCCAAGGCGAAGGGACACTATCCTTGCCGTCTTCGGCAACGGAGGCGCAGGCGGCGATGGCGATGCGCTCGCGGCGGCGGCCCGTGCCACGCCCTCGCAGCAATGGCGCGTCATCGGACCGGCCTCGCGGCCGAAGGCGTGTCCTGACAATCTCTCGCTTCTCGGCTGGGTCCAAGATGCCGGGAGCGAGATCGCGCGCGCCGGGCTCGTCGTCGGCGCGGCGGGGGATGGTCTCGTCAGCGCGGTGATAGCGACGGGCAGCCGCTTCATCTGCCTCCCCGAGCCACGGCCTTTCGATGAGCAGATTTCCAAGGCCCGGCGTCTTGCCGCGCTCGGCGTCGCGATCGTGCTCGAAAGCTGGCCGGACGCCTCGGATTGGCCGGGACTGATCGCCGCCGCAAATGACATCGACCCTGATGGCGCGGCAAGGCTGCACGACCCGGACGGCGCGCGCCACGCAGCCGATTTCCTCATCGCAATCGCCAGGGAGGGCAAGCCTCGTGCATCAACGTAATCGAGTGCGAAGGGAGGATGGCGCGGCGTCCAGTGCTCCGCAGCCGGATTTCAGGCCGGTCGTCCAATCTGTGTTCTCGCGGCTCGTCGAATGTGGCGCGCGTTACGATGCCGCCCCGCTCTTTCCGCTGGAAAGTGTCGAGATCCTGCGCCGCTCCGGTTTGCAGCGCGTGTTCGCCCCTCCGGCGAGCGGCGGTGTAAGCTTCGCGGACGCACGGGCCGAGAACGCGGCGTTGCTCGATGTGCTCCGGATCATCGGTCGCGCCGATCTGAGCTTGGGACGAATCTTCGAGGGCCATGTAAATGCGCTCAAGCTTTTCACATGGCTTGGCTCCGATGAGCAGAGGGCGAGGCTGGCATCGGCGCTCGACGAAGGAGCGTTCTACGGCGTCTGGGCAACCGAGCCGCCCCCGGGTGTTACCGTCCGTCGCGAGGTTACGGACTGGCTCCTGACCGGATCCAAAGCCTTTGCGACAGGGGCGGGTGGCTTGGCCTTCGCCATCATCACCGCGCGACGGGAGGACGGCGATACGCAACTCGTCGTGGTCCCTGCGGACGATGCGGGCCGCGCCGATCTCTCAGGATGGCGCGTGCGGGGCATGCGTGCGACCGGCAGCGGAAGTTACGATCTCACGGGCATGCAACCGAGCGAAGACCAGTTCCTTGGCGATCCTGGAGACTATACGGCCGAGCCGCGCTTCACTGCGGGTGCATGGCGCTTTCTAGCGGTCCAATTGGGTGGCATCGAGGGCCTGCTCGCAGAAACACGTCTCGCCATGTCGCAGACCGCGCGCAACGATCCGCTGCAGCGGCTCAAATTCGCCGAAGCGGTGGCCGCGACCCGCACGGCCTATCTCTGGGTGCGGGAGGCAACGCAGCGTGCTGCGGACGATGCCTCGGATGCCCCGAACTTCGTGCGCATGACCCGCGGCGTCGTCGAGCGCGCGGCGCTCGACGTTATGGAGCTCTCGGCCCGGATCGTCGGCACGCGCAGCGCCTTCGATGGCCAGCGGATCGACAAGATCACCCGGGACCTCAGCCTGTATCTGCGTCAGGCTGGCCCGGATTACGCGCGCGACCAGGCCGCCATCGCCTGGCTCGACCACGACGTCTGGGGCGAGGGCGACCTCCTGTGGTGACGCGAAGCCTATCGGCGCGAGCCTTCGCGACGAGCCAGATGGCATCGGCTCGCTGGCTCGTGATTGCGCCTCATGCCGATGACGAAACGCTCAGCTGTGCTGCACTGATTGCGCATGCGGCCTCCCGCGGAGCGCTCGCGCGTGTGGTCATCCTCACGGATGGCGTCGGCTCGCATCCCCATGACGGCTCCGCGTCACGTGCCCGCCTCATTGCGGCCCGTCGCCACGAGGCGGCACGGGCTATGCGGATACTGACTGGCCGGGGCCATCCGCCTCCAATGTTCCTGGAATGGCCGGATGCCCAACCATACGCGCCCGCCGAGCCCCGCTTCGAACGTTCAAGGCGAAGGCTGGCAGCCTTGTGCCGCGAAAGCCGCGTGGATGCGATCGCGGTGACGGCGATGCACGAGCCCCATTGCGACCACGAGGCGGCCTATCGGCTCGCATGCTCCGTCGCCGTAAGCGCTATCCGCCCGATCACGGTCTTCGAATACGTGGTCTGGGCCTCCGAGCCGCCAGGCCAAGGCTATCGCACGTGGCGGACCCAAGCGATGCCGCTCGGTCTGCGCAACGCGGCGCTCGCCGCCCATCGCAGTCAGATCACGCCGCAGTTCGGCGAGGGTTTCCGGCTTTCGCCAGCGAAGCAGCGGATGCCCGCGGCCGATCTGCTCTATGAAAGGATCGGTCCCGATGCGCGCGGCTAAAAGCCTGCCACCGGAGTATTTCGAACGGATGTTCGCCGGCACGCCCGATCCGTGGGAGTTTGAGACGAGCCCATACGAGAAGGCGAAGTACGAGCGCACCTTGGATGCGTTGGGTGAACGCAGGTTTCGCCGAGCGCTGGAGATCGGTTGCGCAAACGGTGTCCTGACGGAGCGCCTAGCGGGTCATTGCGAGGAGTTGCTGGCGATAGACGTCAGCGAAACGGCGCTCGGCGCCGCACGGGCCCGGTGCGCGGGATACAATAACGTCCAGCTTACGCGCCTAAGCTTTCCCGGAGAAGCGCCAATTGGCGCCTCCTTCGACCTGATCGTCCTTTCGGAGGTCGCCTATTATTGGGACGAGACCGACCTTTCGCTCGCCGGCCGCAAACTGCTCGATCTGCTTGCACCGGCCGGCGATCTGCTGCTTGTCCACTGGACCGGCGAGACGGACTATCCCCAGAGCGGCGATGACGCTGTCGAGTCCCTGCAGGGCGCTCTGGGGTCATGGGTCGAGACAGTCCTGCACGAGCGGCGGACGATGTACCGGCTCGACCTTTGGCGCAGGCGGCCATCGTGATCAGCGTCCTCACCATCGTAAAGAACCGTGAGGCGCACCTGCGCAACCTCGTGGAGGGCCTGCGACGCAGCACCGTCCCACCACTCGAACTGGTCATCGTGGACATGAGCGACGAGCCCGTGGAACGTCCGGTCGCGGATTTCCCTGTCCGGGTCATCCGACATGCCACCCACGGCTTACCCCTGGCGCAGGCCCGCAACCTCGCCGCTGCTCAGGCTACTTCGCCGTCCCTGCTCTTCCTCGATGTCGACTGCATTCCAGGCAGCGACCTGATCTCGGCGATGGCGGACGCGGTCAATTTTCAGGATGGCTTGATCTGCGCCGAGATCCAGTACCTTCCCGAAGGCGCCGCGAATGACGGACGATGGTGCGAAGCCACGCTGCGGGCAGTAGGGATGCCCCATCCCGCACGGCGATTTCCCGCTGCCGGCTTGGTGGCCGAACCCAACAGCGGCTTGTTCTGGTCCCTCGCTTTCGGAATATCGGCCGAGGCTTTCGACAGAATTTCTGGCTTCGACGAAGATTTCACCGGCTATGGCGCCGAGGATACCGATTTTGTCTTTCGAGCCCGCGAGGTTGGCTTGGATCTATATTTTCTCGGCGGTACGTGCGCCTACCATCAACACCATGACGTCTTCGATCCGCCGCTTCAGCATTTCGACGACATCGTCCGCAACGCTCGCATTTTCCACGCGAGATGGGGTTTCTGGCCAATGGTCGGATGGCTGGATGCGTTTGCGGAGAGCGGCTTTGTCAGTCGCGAGGGAAGCACCCTCACTGTGAACCGTTTTCCGACCGCGAGCGAGATTCGCGCAGCCAAGCAGCCTCCAAGCCATCCATTCTAATACAGCCGTCAAAGACGCCTCCGCGCGGCACTGAGATCGTCGCGAGCCGCACAGGAGCCATCAGGCCGGCAATTTCAGAATGCGCGATGCAATTTTCTCTGCAAGTGCGGCCTCATGCGTCACCATCAGCAGGCCCAGGCCACGCTCGCGGACCGCTTCGATCAGGATTGCGAACACCTCCTTCTGGGTGACCGGATCCAGCCGCGAGGTGGCTTCGTCGGCGAAGAGGAAGACCGGGTCGAGCAGGAGCGCCCGCAGGATCGCGAAGCGCTGGAGTTCGCCGCCGGATACCTCGCCCGGGCGCCGATCGAGGAGCTCCTGACCCAGGCCGAAGCGCCGCATGCTGGCCTCGGCCTGCGCCCAAGCGAGGCAGTGCAGCCTCAGCAGGTCGCCGCAGCTTTGCCGCAGTGTCTGATGCGGGGTGAAGGCTGCTGGCGGGTCCTGGTAAAGCTTCTGGAAGCGGGTCGCCGCAATGCCAGGTGAGCGCTGAACTTCGCCGCTGTCGGGTTTGACGAGGCCGAGGAGAATGTTGCCGATCGTCGTCTTGCCGCAGCCGCTGGGCCCCACGATCGCGACGATCTCGCCGCGCCGGACCGCGATGTCGAAGCCGTCGAACAGCACCCTCTCTCCGAAGCGCTTCGACAGCCCGGTCGCGGAGACGATCGGCTCGCCGGCTGTCGGCAGGGTGAGCGCTGGCCAGCGCGTCGGGTTCGCCGCAATTAGCGCGCGGGCGTATTCATGCTGGGGGTTATCCAGGACCTCGTCAGCCGGGCCGAACTCGATGAGTGATCCGTCGAGCATGACGCCGATCATGCCGCCGAGGGCGGCCGCGACCTCGATGTCATGTGTGATGGTCAGCAGCAGGCGGCCTTGATCCACCTCTTCGCGCAACCTGTCGACGACACCGTCGCGCAGCGCGGCGTCGAGGCCCTTGGTCGGCTCGTCGGCGATCAGGAGGGAGGCGCCGGCCGCATGCGTCACGGCGATCGCTACGCGCTGGCACATGCCGCCCGAGAGCTCATGTGGATAGGCCTTTGTCCTGTCGCCGAGCCCGACCTCGGCCAGGTCGTCACGCGTGCTCTTGCCGGCTTCCGCTGGACCGAGGCCGTGCAAGTAGCGATGGATCTCGCCGACCTGACCTTCGATCCGCATGGTCGGATCAAGCGCGAGCCAGGGCTCCTGCGGCAGGATCGCGATCGTCCGCCCCCAGCGCGCTCGCGTTTGTGTCGGGCTTCCGGCGAGAAGATCCTCGTCGTCCAGCTTGACGATGCCTCGCGCCGAAAGACCGCTCGGCAGACTGCCCATGATGGCATGCGCGACCAGCGATTTTCCGGAGCCGCTGGCGCCGAGCAAGGTGACGGGCCGGCCGTGCGAGAGCGTGAAGGCGACGTCGCGAACGATGGTCGTGTTGCCCGCGCGGATCTCGAGGCCGGAGACCGTCAGCGACTGGAAGCGGACCGGAGCGTTCATCCCAGATCGCTCCGCGTCGCGAGTTGGAGCCCGAGCACGAGCAGGAAGATGAGGATGCCGGGCATCAGCACATGCAGCGGCGCCTCGGCATAATAGGGCAGCAACTCCACGATCATCGCGCCGAGCTCCGGCGTCGGCGGGCGCAGGCCCACGCTGATCGCGCTGAGCGTCGAGATTGCGATGATCGCCGTCGACATGGCGAAGGCGGCGAGCGTGATCAGGATCGGCCGGATCTCGGGTAGGACAAGGCTGCGCAGGATATAGCCGGTGCCGAAGCCGAGCAGCCGCGCCGCTTCGACATGCGTCTGCTTCAGCACGCCGGCAGCCGTGACCCGGGTCACGCGGTAGAACTCGATCCAGAGCGTAAGCGCGAGACCGAGATAGAGCGGCCCGAAGGTGCCGGGCGCGAAGGCGAGCAGGATCAGCACCAGGAGCAGCCCCGGCAGCGCGAGCAGCACGGTCGAGACCAGTTCGAGCAGCCGTTCGAGCCAGCCGCCGCGCCAGGCGGCGAGCAGCCCGAGCAGGATGCCGGGTACGGCCGCCGTCGCGACGGTGAGCAGCGCCATGCCGAAGGAGAGGCGTGCCCCATGGCTGAGCCGCGCGAGCATGCTGCGACCATAATGATCGGCGCCGAGCCAATGGTCGGAGCCGGGCGATGCGAGACTCGCCGCGAAATCCTGTTCGGTCGGATCGACGGAGACGAGCAGCGGCCCAAGCAGCGCGAACAGCGCCAGCAGGCCGAGCAGAACGAGCCCGGTCGTCCGGGCCGGCGTCAACCAGGCGCGCTTCGTCGTTGGAATGAGGGTGGCGTCGGCGATGCTCATGTGCGTTTCGGCCTGGGATCGAGCCAGTGGCAGGCGAGATCGACTGCCATTGTGATAACGACGAAGAGCAGGCCCATGGCGAGCGCGGTGCCCTGTATCATCGGCACGTCACGCGCGATCACGGCGTGAACCAGGGCGTGGCCGATTCCGGGGATGCCGAACAGCGTCTCGACGACGACGACGCCTTCGATCAGGTAGATCGCCTGCAACGCGAGATAGGAGACAACGGGAATGGCGGCGTTGCGCAGCACATGCCGGCGCACGACCACCGGCTCCGGCAGTCCCTTCAGCCGCGCGAAGGCGAAATAGGGCGTGCGCACCACCGCCGCGACGGCGTCGCGGGCGACACGGCTGGAGACCGCCGCGAGGCCGAGCGCCAGCGTGAACGCCGGCAGCGCCAGATCGCGCCACGTGCCGTAGCCCGCCGGCGGGAACAGGCCGAGCAGCATGGCGAACACCAGGATCAGCACCAGGCCGAGCACGAAGGGTGGCAGCGATCGCAGGACGATCGCTCCGCCGAGCGAAGCGTTGTCGACCCAGCCGCCGCGCCTCAGCCCGGCGAGCAGCCCGATCGGCGGACCGAGCAGCAGCGACAGCATGAGCGCCGATCCCGAGAGCCAGAGGGTGGCGCCGAGCTGGATACGCAACTCCTTCGTGATCGACAGACCGGTGACGACGGAGTGGCCGAGATCGAGCCGCGCCAACTGCCCGAGCGATGCGCCGAGCTGGACGAGGAGCGGCTGGTCGAGGCCGAGTTCGCGCCGGACCGCCTCGGCCGCTGCCGTGATGTTGGCGTCGGGCCCATAGCGCCCGGCTGCGATGCGCATGGCAGGATCGCCCGGCAGGGCCCGCACCAGCACGAAGCAGAGGATGCCGACGACGAGCAACACCAGCCCGGCTTGGAGCAGCCGGGCAAGAACGAGGCGCTTCATGCCTATTGGACCCAGCGGACCGAGGCGAGCCCGTAGTTCACTTCGAGCGGGTCGATGCGCAGGCCGGTGACGCGCTTGTTGGCGACGATGGCAAGCTCCGACCAGGTGACCGGGATGCTCGGCAGCTCGCTCTGGAGGATCGCGATCGCCCGCTTCTGCATCGGCGCGCGTGCGGCGGGGTCGCTGGTCTGCGCCATTGTCTCGACCAGCGCGTTGAGTTCGTCATTGGACCAGCCGGTCGCCCCCCAGTCGCTGCCCCCGGACTTGTAGTCGTCGCGGAGCGTGCCAATGGCGTCGGGCACGATCGAATACAGGCGCGAGACGAGCCCCATTTCCAGCGTGCCATCCTTATGGCGCGCCGGGATCTCGGAGCTGTTGCCGACCGAGACCTTGGCGTCAATGCCGACTTGCTTGAGCTGCGCCTGGATCGCGGTGGCGATGGGCGGAAGCTCGGGCCAGCTGGCATAGGTCAGCAGCGTGAAGGAGAACGGCCTGCCGTCCTTCTGCAGGATGCCGTCGGCGCCGGGCGTCCATCCGGCTTCGGCGAGGAGTGCCTTGGCGGCGGCCAGATCGCGCTTCAGCGGAGGAAGCTCCGGGTCGTTCCAACCGGCCAACGCATTGGGGAAGAGCTGGGTCGCCGCGAGATCGGCGTTGCGCAGGATGACGCGCGTCGTCCCCTCGCGGTCGAGTGCGGCGCTGATCGCACGCCTGACCCTGACATCGCTGAACAGCGGCGAGGCGACGTTGACCTTGAGCGAGCGCGTGCGCGGGATCGTGGCGATGCGGACATCAAGATTCTGGTTGCGCTTGAGGCGCTCGACCGAAACCGGCAGCATCGAGAAGACGAGATCGGCCTCGCCGCTTTCTGCCATCAGGGCGCGGATCTCGCCCTGGCCAACCGCCTGATAGTCGATCTCGGCGATGCCCGGCTTCATGCCAGTCCATTCCGCAGCCGCTTCCAGCTGCATGTTGAGCGGCGGCGTCAGGCTCTTCACGCGATACGGACCCGAGCCGACGATGCGCTCGACCTTGCCCGACGCCCCCACGGAGGACGGCGCGAGGATGATGGTGGTGAAGTTGACGAGATAGGCCGGCAGCGCGGCGAAGGGTTTCGAGAGGCGGAGGACCACGTCCTGGCCGTCGGCCTCGACGCCTGCAACCGGAACCTGGCTGAACACGCCGGCGCCGCCATGAACCTTGCGCAAGGTCTCGGCTGCGATTGCGGCAGTCACCGCGCTTCCGTCATGGAAGCGGGCGCCGTCGCGCAGCCGGAAACGCCAGGTCAATCCATCCTCGCTCGTTGACCAGAAGGTCGCGAGGCCGGCGATCAGGTTACCAGCGGAATCGACCGAGACGAGCGTTTCTGCCACCTGCATGCGACTGAAAACAAAGCCGGACTGCGCCGGGTCGATGCCGGCGATCTCCCAGGGGCCCACGACCTTCAGTGGCTTCGCCGTAGCGACGCCCATCATGGCTAGCACCGCGACGGCGATCGAAACCAGCTTCACCGGCACAACTCCGCTACATGAAATGTTATAGTGTTACGCAGTTAGCTGCGCGGAGACCGCCGTGCAAGATCAAATCGGCAGGCGCTCGGAAAATTCATCCGCCGCCGGCAATCACGGTAATCCCCTTCCATCTTCATGAGGCGCGATGTCGGCGTGAAATGCGCGGCTGCATTCACAAAGGCGAAGCGTTACCTATGACCGCCTTCGCTCGATCAGTCGGTGTGGCAGGACGCGCTGGCGGTCGGCCCCCTCTCGATCGTCCGTGATGAGTTCGGCGACCGCCCGGCCGAAGGTGCCATAGGGGATGAGAACTGAGGACAACCAGGGAGCGACCCAGTCGTTGAGCGGATTGTCGTCGAAACCGTAGATGGGCAGGGAAGCCGAATGGGGGCTCTCCTCGATGAAGCGGTGCGCGCCAAAGGCGATCAGGTCGCCGGTGCAGATCAGCGCGTCGTGCTCGGCGCCACCGCGCTCCAACAGGTTGGCAGCAGCATAACCAAGCGCCAGATGCTCCTTCTCCGCCGGTCCGAGAACCAGTGAGGGCGGAATCGGATAACCCGCCGCGGCGAAACTCGCGATAACCGCTTCCACCCGCGCCCGCGTCGCCGATGAGGCAAGCGGTGCGTGGATCAGTGCCGGTCGTCTGATACCCTGCGCCAACGCATGCGCGGCGACGTCACGACCCGCCTGCGCATTGTCGATGCCGACGAAGTCGCAATTTGGCTCGCCGGGGTCACGGCGATTGACGAAGATGAGGGGCGTTGGGCCACCCCGCACCAGGTCAAGCATCGGACTCGCAACTGCTCCTAGGAAAACGATGGCGCGAGCCTGCTGCGCCCGCATCTCGCGCAGGTATTCGTCCTGCAGCATGGGATCGTCATGCGTGTCGCAGAGAACCATGACCAGCCCCTGCTCGCGCAGCGCCACTTCGGTCGAGGCGGCGATCGCCGCCATGGTCGGGTTGGCGAGGTTGGCCGCCAGCACGGCAACCAGCCGGCTTTGCCTCTGCCGCAGTGATTTGCCGGCACTCGAAGGGCGATAGTCGAGTTCGGCCACGGCCTGCCTGACCCTGGCGACCGTCTCGGCAGAGGCCTTGTTCGCGATGCCGTTCAGGACCCGGGAGACGGTCGCGATCGAGACACCGGCCCGCTCGGCCACATTTGCGATCGATGCCTGCTGGGCATCGGCCGGCTTGAGCGCCGTGCGCCGCATCGTCATCGCCGTCATTCGGTCCAGGGCCACAAAAACACTTGCGCTTTTATAGCGAGAGGTCATAGGGTACAGCAAGGGTAAACGTTTACCCTCAACAAGACAGCACAGCAGAAGAGCGCAGCCAAATAGCGTTCACGGGAGGAAGCGATGAGGTTCTTGAAACGGATTGCCGCCGCCGCGGGTATCGTGATGGCGGGTGCGCTGCCCTCGGCCGCGCAGACGCTGACCGTCTGGCACGATCTCGGCGACAACGGCCTGAAATGGTTCGAGGCGATGTCCGCCGAATTCGCCAAGCAGCGGCCGGGCGTGACGGTGAAGTCGCTCAGCTACCCGACCGACCAGTGGTTCGGCCGCGTCATCAGCGCGCTGAACACCGATTCGGCGCCGGACCTGATCTACAACAATTACGAGCGCGTCATTCGCATCCAGGATCAGACCGGCAAGGTCTCGGACCTCAAGCCGGTGCTTGGCAAGGTCACCGACAAGGCCTTCCTCACCGAGGACGATCTCAAGGTCGCGACCTACAAGGACCGGCAGATCATCATCCCGATCCAGCGCGTGCAGATGGGCTTCGGCGTGCGCAAGAGCTGGCTCGACAAGGTCGGCGAGACCTTCCCCGAGACCTGGGAGGATGCCAAGCGCGTCGCGGTCAAGTTCCGCGACAACGACCCCGACGGTAACGGCAAGGCCGACACCTTCGGCTTTGCGCTCGAGGCGGCCAAGCCGCGCGACCTCATCCACATCCTCGATCTCTTCAGCTTCGGCACCGGCCTGCGCCACACGCTGATCGACCCCGCAGGCAACATCACCATCGACGAGCCGCGCCATGCGGCGGTGCTCGAGGAGTTCCTCAAGACCTATACGAGCTACAAGTTCGTCGCGCCGGACACGATCAACCACTCCTTCACCGAGATGTACCAGGTGATCGAGGGCGGCCGCGGCGGCATGTTCCGCGTCGGCGACTGGAATGTGAAGAAGTGGGACGGCGAGAAGGTCCTCAACGGCGACTTCATCGTCGGCAAATGGCCGAAATTCGCAGCCGGCGAGACCAACTACGTCGTCATCGGCGGCATGCGCGGCATCGCCATCCCCGAGAACGCGCCCAACAAGGCGCTGGCGCAGGAGTTCGCGCAGTTCATGCTGACCAAGGCGGCCCAGCAGGCCTCGCTCGACAATGTCGGCGCCGCCGTGCGTGCCGATCTCGACGTCGCCGCACTGTCGCCTCGCTCGCAATACTTCGCCAAGGCCGAGGCGCCGCTCATCGCCTATGATTTCCCCGAGGCGGTGCATTCCTTCTATCCGGAGCTGGAGGCGGCCTTCCACAAGAAGCTGCTTTCCGGCATCGCCAAGCCGCCGGCGGACTGGAAGCCGTTCATCGCCGAGACGGCCAAGGAAATGCGCGAGCTCGCGGCGAAGCTGAAGGCCAAATAGCCTCAGCCGACCTCGCGATTGCGGGCCGCTTCGCGCGGCCCGCGGCCGAACCTCCTTCCGAAGGGCAGACAAGCATGACCACGACCCTTGAAACGGTCTGGCATAACCGGATCTTCTATCTCTTCGTCCTGCCCTTTGCGGTGCTCACGATCCTGTTCGGCGTCTGGCCGATCGTGCTGTCGATCATGGTGTCGTTCACCGCATCGGCGACGGCGCTGCGGCCGAACCCGACCTATGTCGGCTTCGCCAATTACGCCGCGATCTTCGCCGATCCGGCTTTCCTGGCCTCGCTGCTGCGCACCTTCCTCTATACGGCTGTGGCGGTCGCGGCGAATGTCGGCTTCGCCTTCGGCATGGCGGTCCTGATCGATTCACCGCTCCTGAAACGCGGTGGCCTGCTCCTGCGCCTGGCGCTGTTCCTGCCGGTGGTGACGCCGGACGTCGCCGGCTACGTCGTCTGGCGCTGGCTCTACGACCGCTCCTTCGGCGCGATCAACGCGCTGCTCGACGCCATCGGCCTGCCGGCCTTCGCCGGGCTGACTACCGGCCCGACGGCGATGATCTCCCTCCTGATCGCCGAGCTCTGGCACCATGCCGGCTTCTACATGCTGATCTTCCACGCCAACCTCGCCATCCGCGACCGGGCGCTCGAGGAGGCCGCGCATGTCGACGGCGCCACGGCCTGGCAGCGCTGGCGCTACGTGATCCTGCCGCAGCTCAAGCCCGCCTTCATCATCAACACCGTCTATGCGCTGATCCAGTTCCTGAAGACCTTCACCGTCGTCGTGGTGATGACCAAGGGCGGGCCGAACGAGGCGACCAACTTCGTCTCCTACTACGCCTATCAGCTCTTCGATCAGGGCCGCTATGGCGAGGCGACGGCGATGGCGAGCGTCCTCTTCCTGATCGTGATCGGTATCTCGCTGACGATCTATCGCCTGGGTGACAGGGAGGCCGCGCGATGAGTGCCGACGTGCAGATGGCGCGGGTCAGCCGGCCGCTCCAGATCGTCGCCTACGTCTTCGCCGGACTGGTCGGCCTGGCTTTCCTCTACCCCTACTGGTGGATGCTGGTCAGCGCCTTCCGCTCGACGCGGGCGATCATGGACGATCCGCTGCGGCTGTTGCCCGAGACGCTGGACTTCTCGATCTTCACGGAGATCGCCAGCCTCGGCGGCGTCTCGCTGGTGCGCTACATCGCCAATTCGCTGGCGATCACCACGGCGTCTACGGTGCTGAGCGTCGTCGTCACCGCGCTCGGCGCCTATGCGCTGACGCGCAAGCCGCAGCTGCCGGGGTTCACCGCGCTGCGCTACGGCTTCCTCGTCACGATCATGTACCCCTACATGCTGCTGGTGATCCCGGTCTATCTGGTGATGTTCAAGCTCGGCCTGCTCGGCTCCTATGCCGGCATCGTGCTTTTCCTGGCGCTCGGCCCGATCCAGTTCTTCCTGTTCGAGCAGTTCTTCCGGAAGATTCCGGGCGAGGTGATCGAGGCCGCGATTATCGACGGCGCCAACGAGGCGCAGATCCTGTTCCGCATCGTCCTGCCGATGGCGTCCTCGATCACGGCGACGGTCGCGCTGATCACCTTCCTGCTCAACTGGGCCCAGTGGTTCCCGGTGCTGGTGATCTCGAAGACGCCCGACACCTACACGCTCCCGGTGGCGCTCCTGTCGATGAACACCGAGCTGGGGGCCAATTTCCAGGGAATCATGGCGCTCGCCGTGATCACCACCCTGCCGGTGGCCGGGCTGTTCCTGCTCGCCCAGAAGCGGGTGATGGCGGGCATGGCGAGCGGGGCAGTCAAGGGATGAGCCTGATGTACGATGCGATATCGCAGACCAGCCGCACGGGCGCGATCGAGGCCGCGAGGCGGCGCTCGCTCGACTGGTTCGCCACGATGCAGGTGCCGGGTGCGCCGCGCGGCGTCATGCGCATTTCGGCCGCGCAGGATCCCGCGGACTGGCCGGGCGTCAGCCTCTACGGCACCTATAACGGCATCATGTGCCTCGACCTGATCGGCGGGCTCGGCGGCTATTCCGAGGCCGAGAGGGCCGCGCTCGTCGCCTGGCTCGAAGGGCACCGCCGCCTCGACGGCATCGTCCGCGTGCCCGGCATGACCGGCGAAGCCGTGTTCAAGAAGCCCGATCGGGACGAGACCTGGCGCTATATCGACTTCCACGTCACCAACTACACGCTCGGCGCCATCGATGCCCTGGAACCGGGCCGGCGGCCGAACCTGGCTTTCGCCAAGCCCTTCCTCGATCCGCTGAAACTCAAGGCCTGGCTGGCCGATCGCGACCTCAACGACCCCTGGCAGGAGGGCAACAACATCGTCAACCTGGCGGGCTTCTTCCTGCTCCTGCGGCGGGACGGGGATGCCGCGATGCGGGCACGCGTCGATGCCGCGCTCGAGATTCTCTATGGCTGGCACGACCGCAACCGCGAGCCCAGCACCGGCTTCTGGGGCGTCGGCCAGCTCTCCGACCCGACGCGCCTGCTGCACGCCTTCGCCGGCTCGATGCACAATTTCCATATCTGGTATCACGAAGGCCGCATCCCTGCCGCCTTCGACCGCTCGGTGGACTACGTGCTCTCGCTGCCGCCGCGCGTCGATTCCGCCTGCATCGACGTCGACGCGGTCGATGTCCTCGTCCACGGCCTCGCCTTGCTCGACCATCGCCGTGACGAGAGCCGCCAATGGCTCTCCACCCTGCTCGACGCGCTGCTTGCCGACCAGAACGCCGATGGCGGCTTCTGCGATGTCCGCACCGGCATCCGCCGGCAGGATGGCTGGGTCAAGGGCTATGAGGAGCCGCAAGGGATTTCCAACGGCTTCGCGACCTGGTTCCGCTGGATCGCGATCGCGATGATCGCCGATGTGCTGTTCCCCGGCCGCTGGGACTGGCGCTTCCGCCGGACGATCGGCATCGGCTACCGGCTCGGAGCGCGATGATGGCGGCCGACGATCCTTTCCATCATCTCCATGACGAGGACTACGCCCGGCCCTATCTCGCCGGGCTCGCCGGCGCCGCGACCTATGTGCCGGTCAACGGCCGGCCGGTGCTGTCGCTGGCCGGCGACTGGCGATTGACGCTCGACCTCTTCGACGAGGGCCTGCGGCAAAAATGGTTCGCGCTCGACGAGACGCCGCCGTCGCAATGGTCGCAGCCGCGCGATTACGAGATCGAGGCGGGGGAGCTTGTGCCCGTTCCGTCGTGCTGGAACCTGCTGAAGCCGGAATGGACCTATTTCGAGGGCGCCGCCTGGTACACGCGCCATCTCGACTGGCAAAGCGGCCACGCCGGCGAGCGGGCGATCCTCAATATCGGAGCGGCGAATTATGCGGCGCTCGTGTTCGTCAACGGCATCCATGTCGGTGGCCATCGCGGCGGCTCGACGCCGTTCAGCCTCGATGTGACCGATGCCTTGCGGAATGGCCGCAATCGCCTGCAGGTCATGGTCGAGAACCGGCGCTCCCCAGTCCGCGTGCCGATGCAGCATATCGACTGGTTCAACTATGGCGGGCTTTACCGCGAGATCTCGCTGATGCGCCTGCCGGCGGTGTTCATCCGCGAGGCACGCGCCGCGTTGCTGCCCGGTGGGCGACAGATTCGGTTCTCGATCGCGCTATCCGAGACGGTCGACGTGACCGCCAGGGTCGACATCCCCGAGCTCGGCCTGTCGCTCTCCATTGCCATCAAGGATGGCGAAGGCGAGGCGACGACGCCGTTCGCGGGACAAGCCTGGTCTCCAGAAGCGCCGCGGCTCTACGATGCCGTGTTTTCCTGCGGCGAGGATCGCATCACCGAGCGCCTCGGCTTTCGCACGATCGAGGCCCGTGGCACCGACATCCTGCTCAATGGCGAGAAGATCTGGCTCAAGGGCGTCTGCGTCCATGAGGACGATCTGGTGCTCGGCAAGGTCTCGACGGAAGACGATGTCCGCCGCCGTTTCCGCCACGTCAAGGAACTCGGCGGCAACTTCCTGCGCTTGTCTCACTATCCACACCATGAGCACGTCGCGCGGATCGCCGACGAGATGGGCCTGCTGCTCTGGGCCGAGATCCCGGTCTACTGGGCGATCGCCTTCGACAACCCCGATACCTATGCCGATGCCGAGAACCAGTTGCGCGAGCTGATCGCCCGCGACATCAACCGGGCCAGCGTCATCCTCTGGGGGGTCGGCAACGAGAATGCCGACACCGATGCGCGCCTGTCCTTCATGGCGCGGCTCGCGCAGGTTGCCAGGAAGGCGGACCCGACCCGGCTGATCGGCGCCGCCTGCCTGATCAACCGCGAGACTTTCGCCATCGAGGATCGGCTTGCCGAGCATCTCGACGTGATTGGTCTCAACGAATATTTCGGGTGGTACGAACCGGATTTCTCCGGGCTCGACCGCCTGCTCGCCAATTCGGCCCCCGGCAAGCCGGTGATCGTTTCAGAAACCGGCGCCGATGCCTTGCCCGGTCACCGGGGCGCCGGCCGTGTCCTCTTCACGGAGGACTGGCAGGCCGAGTTCTATCGCCAGCAGGTGCGAAGGCTGGCAGCGACACCTTACGTCGCCGGGATCGCCGCCTGGCTTCTCTACGATTTCCGGACCGAGCGCCGCCAGACCGGCTTTCAGAAGGGCTTCAATCGGAAAGGCCTGATCGCCGAGGACAAGACGACCCGAAAGCTGGCATTCGCAGTGCTCACGGAGCTCTTTGCCGAATGGTGAGCCGGACCAGCACCGCAAGGCACCAACAGTAGAGGGTTGCCTGTCCTCGGAATCGAGGCCATTGCATCTGACGCTGCCGGACCCTCAGCCTCCAAAAAAGCCGATGGCGCTTGGCGTAGGGGAGACCTGGATGGTCAGGGACGATCCGCCACTTATCGTGACGTTGCGTCTGGATCAGCAGAGCTTTGTGCGATTCAATTCCGAGCGCGAGCGTCACTTTCCGCCGAGCCGCAACCTCGTTCCGGCACATTTGACGATGTTTCATCATCTGCCCGGCGATCACAGCAGTGAAATCGCTGGGCAATTGGCATCGGTGGCAGGCCGAACCGGCCCGCTGAAGCTATCGATTCCTTCGCTTCGGTTCCTGGGCAACGGCGTGGCCTACAATGTCAGCGGCAGCGAGCTGATCGACGTTAGGGAGATGATCGCGCGACGCTGGTCTGCTCATCTGACACCACAAGATGCGCAGCCTTTCCGCCCGCATGTGACGATCCAGAACAAGGTGCCGGCCGATGCCGCCAAAGCGCTTTACCGACGGTTGTCGGAGGCGTTCAAACCATTCGACGTGACTGGGACAGCCCTGCAACTCTGGCGCTATCGTGGAGGTCCGTGGGAAGCAGCCGGTGAATTCGGGTTCGAGGGATGACGCCGTCGTGACAGATCGTGTGGGAAGGATCCGCCCGTGCCAGATGCAGCGGTGATCATCGGTGCCTCTGGCGGGATCGGCGGCGCGCTCGCCGAGGCCATCGCCGCGTCGGGCCGGTATTCGATGGTCCACGGGATCTCCCGCACGTCCTGCGCGCCTCACGAGGTCATCCGTTTTCACACCGCGGACATCACCGACGAGGCCAGCATCGAACGGATCGCGGGATCGATCGGGTCGGCAGGACCGGTCAGCCTCGTCATCGTTGCGAGCGGCCTTCTCCACGACACCGACATCCATCCCGAGAAGGCGCTGAAGATGATCGACCCGGCCGCGATGGCGCGACTCTTCGCGGTCAACGCCATCGGACCCGCCGTCGTCGCCAAGCATTTCATTCCGCTGCTGCCGCGACAGGGCCGATCGATCTTTGCCGTCTTGTCGGCGCGCGTGGGATCGATCGAAGACAACCGGCTCGGCGGCTGGTACGCCTACCGCGCCTCAAAGGCAGCGCTCAATCAGGTGATCCGGACGCTCGCGATGGAGCTGAAGCGGACGCGTCCCGAGGCCATGGCGCTGTCGCTGCACCCCGGCACGGTCACGACGCGCCTGTCGAAGCCCTTCCGGAGCAACGAGGCCCATGCCGGGCTGTTCGCGCCCGAGGATGCCGCGGCGAACCTGCTCAACGTACTGGAGAACGCGACCAGCGAGCAATCCGGCGCATTGCTGGCCTGGGATGGCGCGCGAATTCCATATTGATGTCTGGTTGCGGGGATGCCGCCTTCAGCCGAACAGGTCACCCTGTGTCGCGACATGCATCTTCGTGCCAGGCTCTGCCAAGCCTTCGAGGAAAGCACGCGCCTCGCTGCGAATCGTCTCGCGGTGGGACGAGTCCATGCGATCGAGCGTGCGGTAGGGCATCGCCATTCTGGGCAGCTGTTCCAGCTTTTGGCGGTTCCTCATCAGGAAATCCCAGTACAGCAGGTTGAACGGGCAGGCGCCCTTGCCGGTCTTGAGCTGCGGGCTGTAGACGCAGCGGCCGCAGTAATCGGACATCCGATCGATATAGGCGCCAGAGGCGGCGTAGGGCTTGGAGGCCAGCATGCCGCCATCCGCGAAGGCGACCATGCCGTGCACATTCGGCAGCTCGACCCAGTCATAGGCATCTGCATAGACGATGAGGTACCACTCCTCGATCTCGGCCGGCCTGATGCCGGCGAGCAGCGCGAAATTGCCCGTCACCATCAGCCGCTGGATATGATGGGCATAGGCGTGGCGCCGCGTGTCCATGATCGCGCGGGCCAGGCAGTTCATCTCGGTTTCGCCAGACCAGTAGAACCATGGCAAAGGCCGCTCCGCCTCAAGCGCGTTGGTCTCGGCATAGGCCGGCATCTCCAGCCAATAGACGCCGCGCACATATTCGCGCCAGCCGAGGATCTGCCGGATGAAGCCTTCAGCAGCATTCAGTGGCGCATCGCCTCTCCGATAGGCCTGCTCGGCCGCGACGCAGACCTCTCGCGCCGTCAACAGGCCGAGGTTGAGAGAAGGCGAGAGAAGCGCGTGGAAAAGACGCGGATCGTCTTCTGCCATGGCGTCCTGATAGTCGCCGAAGCGCGGCAGCGCCTGCGCAATGAACCAGTCGAGCGCGTTCACAGCATCCCTGCGCGTGACCGGCCAATCGAATGCGTCCAGATCGCCGAAATGATCCGCGAAACGCGACGCTACCAGGTCAAGCACGCGGCTCGTGATCGCGTCACGCTCGAACACCGGCCGTGGCGGCGAGCGCATCCCCTTCGGCAACCGCTTCCGGTTCTCGGCATCAAAATTCCAGCGTCCTCCAGCGGGCTCGTCTCCATCCATCAGAATGCCGGTCCGGCGGCGCATCTCGCGATAGAAGAACTCCATCCGATAGCTGCGCCGATCGCCAGCCCAGTGCCGAAATTCAGCGCGAGAACAGAGAAAGCGGTCATCGTCGCGGATCTCGACGGGGACACCGGTCAGCGCCGGCCATTCATCCATCATGCGGCGCACGCGCCATTCGCCCGGCTCGGTGACGACGATCCTGTCGGGCCGATGCCTCGCTACGGCTCGGACGAGTTCGGTGCCAAACGCACCCGTATTCCCTGTCGCGTCGAGCTCGACATAGTCGACGGTGATCCCCTCGGCTCGCAGTTCCGCCGCGAAATGCCGCATGGCTGACAGGACGAGCGCGATCTTCTGCTTGTGGTGACGGACATAGGTCGTCTCGTCGGCGACCTCGACCATCAGAACGACGTCGCCAGGCGCCAGGCCATTCAGCGCGGACAGATCGCGGGTGAGCTGATCGCCCAGGACGAAAACAAGAGTCAATCCGTGACTCGACGGTCCCGCCGTGCCGCTTCGCGGCAGCGGTCCGAGCATGTCGCGATCGTCTCCCAAACACGCTCCCATTTTTTGCGCCATGCGAACGGCCGACCACAGGACACGCAGATCTTCGTCGGCAGATCGGCCTTCCGTCGCATCTTCGGCATTCGCAATTTCGCTTCCATCGTCGCGCACGGACGAAATCAGGTTCTCAGCGCGCGCCGTGAGCGCATCTTCCCTGTGTCACCTGCGCGGGGGTGACGCCGTAAGACGGTCGAGAACATCTCGCGTCAATCCGAAAACGCGTTCTCGCAACTCCGGCCTGCGCCACAACATGTAGCCTGCTGCACCCGCAAGAATAAGCCTGATCATGTCGTCGCCTCTCTAGTTCACTCGGCCTCAAACGGCGGCGGCCTCCTTAGGTTCCCGCATGAGCGAAGCCCATACTGACTGGACCGACGTGGCCGGAGCCAGAAGTCGCGAACGCGGCCGGCGGCGCTGCGAAGCCCGGAAGCAGCAGCCAGCCGAGCATTTCGCCAGCACGCTGGCAGCGCTCCGCGGTCGCTCGGAAGCATGACGAAATCCAGTCTCGCGGTCGAGCCAGTTGCCCGGTGTTGCGCTCATCGCGAAGCCCTTTGCCATGACACAGTTCTTCGACACCATCGTGATCATCCTGGACATGGTGCATGCCGGAGCATCCTATCCCGTGCTGCAAGGGGCGGTTCCGATCCACCCGACCGTCTCGGAATTGATCCCGACCGTTCCAGGAGACTTGAAGCCTGTCCCTTAGTCGGCTGACGGGTCGCAGTTCGGGCGTGCCGTGTGCGAGGCCCGCGCGCGGGGAACAGCGATGGGGCTGCAAGCGGCCCTGAGCTATCGTGAGAGTTTCAGGGCTCACATGCCGCGCTTGCCCGCTATCGGCTCTTCAGCCGATGAGGACATCCAGAACAGCGCTCAAATCCGCTGGGTCAAGACGGCTTGTTCGATCCAAGCCCGGCCGTCTCGATCGATCGCCGTCGATATCCTGCGAAATGGGGCCGCCCGATTGGCTGAGCATTGGCACGTCTTGCAGGACTAGGCGGCCATAGCCAATTCGGTCAGCGGACTGCCCATGGTCGACAATCGCTGCTCCGGCAGACTGGGCTGAAGGAAGAGGAAATGGATCCGAGGATCGTAAAAATTCCCGGCCCCGACCATCCGATCACGATCTCGCCCAGCCACAGCCGCATCGTCGTGAGCGTTGGCGGCCGGGTTGTCGCCGACAGCGTCAACGCCCTGATACTTCAAGAGGCTGCATATCCGGCAGTCCACTATATTCCACGCGCCGATGTCGACATGACAGCGCTCACCCGATCGGAAACCCATTCGTACTGCCCCTATAAGGGTGAGGCGTCGTATTTCAGCATCCCGAATGGGGGAGGACGCTCGGTTGACGCCGTTTGGACGTACGAGACGCCTTACGATGCCGTGGACGCGATAAAAGCCTATGTCGCCTTCTATCCGGATCGTGTCGATGCGATCGAGCAACGCCCGATCTGAAGCCGAACTGGTCAGTGGTTGCTGGGAGCTCGGTCGCTGCTGACATCGACTGACTGCCCGAAAGCTGACGATCACTCACCGTTGCAACCCGGAGCGGTTTGGTGCGTTGACGCACTCGACCATGTCCCTCCTCACGAGATCGCTCGGGCGAAATACCATGGCTGATCAAATCTTGAAGCGTGACGAGGCGACGCTCGCCCAGAGCACGGCGTTAGAGAAATATTCGAGCTTGCATGATTGGCGCTGCCAGGTCGCCGATCTCTATGCCGCTGTGCGGGCCATGCCCGGTCGCGACGGCTGGATGTACTGGCGAAGCGCTCGCGACAGGCTCTTCCGGGAACATCTGCAATCTCCGCTTGCCTCCGCGCGCCGCGCGCAATTTCGCGGGATTGATTATTTTCCCTACGATCCAGCCATGCGATTCAAGGTTGGCTTGGGCGCCGCCATCGATCGGGAGATCATCAGGCTCGAAGCCGGTAAAGATGGTCTGATGACACTTGTCCCCTTTGCCATCACCCAGGGGCTCGATTCCGCGCTGGGCAAGGAACTGACGCTCTACTGGATCGAAGGCTATGGCGGCGGCGTCTTCCTGCCCTTTGGCGACTCGACGAATGGTCAGGAGAGTTTTGCTGGCGGGCGCTATCTGCTCGACACGATCAAGAGCGCGGATCTCGGCAGCAGTGACGACGGCGAGCTGATCCTCGATTTCAACTTCGCCTATTATCCCTCCTGCGCCTACTCAGAAGCATGGGTCTGTCCGCTTGCACCGACGGAAAACAGGCTGCCGGTGCCGATCCGGGGCGGTGAGCGCAACGCCATACCCTAAAAGCACTGCATTCCATCTCAGCACAACGCGCGGGCTATGGCGCTTCACTGATCTTTGTGTGGTCGGCTCCTTGCATCGGCGCCCCTACTTGCTAGCCTTTCTCATCGGACCTCGAGGAGCCCCATCCATGCGCCTTATCAGAACGGTCTTCGCAGCTGCCGCGATGTTGGCGGCCAGTCTTTCCTCCGCCTCGGCCCAGACCATCAAGATCGGCTCCAAGAACTTCACCGAGCAGTTCGTGGTGGCGGAACTCTATGCCGCCGCGCTGGAACAGGCCGGCTTCAAGGTTGAGCGCAAAATCAATCTCGGCGGTACGCTCGTTGCGCATGAGGCGCTGAAGAGCGGCGCGATCGATCTCTATCCGGAATACACCGGCACCGGCCTCAACGCCGTCATGAAGGCGCAAGGTGTCACCGAGACCGATCCCGAAAAGGTCCGCGGCATGGTCAAGGCCTTCTATGAGAAGGAGTTCAACCTGACTTGGCTGAAGGCATCCAACATCAATAACGGCTATGCGATCGTGGTCAGGCCCGAGACCGCCAAAGAATTCAACCTCAAGACCCTGAGCGATCTCGGCAAGGCCTCGTCCAAGCTCCGGCTCGGCGCCGGCACCGAGTTCGTCGATCGCCGCGACGGCATCGCCGGCTTGAAAGAGGTCTACGGCGCGCAATTCGCCGAGTTCAAGCAGTTTGCAGCCTTGAGACTGCGTTACGAAGCCCTGAACCAGAAGCAGATCGAGGTCGCCAACGGCTTCTCGACCGACTGGCAGATCGCGGCCGAGAAGTTCGTCGCGCTCGACGACGATAAATCGTTGTTCCCGCCCTATTACCTGTGCCCGGTCGTGCGCCCCGAAATAGCCAACGACGCCAAGATCGTCGCGATCCTGGAGAAGGTTGGCGCTGCGCTCGACAACCCGACCATGCAGGAGCTCAACCGTCAGGTCGAGGTCGACAAGAAGGAGCCGCGTACCGTCGCGGTGAACTTCCTTAAGGCGAAGGGTCTCTGAGCTGAACGTCGCGACCGCGCCGGTGCGGGCAGCGAAGATACCTGACGGGAACGTCGTCCTGGGCCAAGGCGCAGTCGGGATCGAGGCCATTGTCGCCATTGCACGGGACATGACGCCGGCTCGGCTGCACGGGTCGGTCCGCCCGCGACTGGAAGCGGCGCGGGCGGTGGTCATGCGCGCTCTCGCACGCGGCGACACCGTCTATGGCCTGACCACCGGGCTCGGCGCGGCCGTCGACACCCGACTTGCCGACGAGGCGATCCTGGCCTTCCAGGGGCGCGCGATTCAGGCGCGGGCGGTCGGCGTCGGCGATATCATGACGACGGAGGAGGTTCGGGCAATGCTGGCGGCGAGACTCGCTGCGATCTGCCATGGCACCTCAGGGATTTCGCCCGATTTGGCCGAGGCTATCGCCGCTATGCTCAACGCCGGCGTTCATCCGGTCGTGCGACGGATCGGCTCGCTCGGCGAGGCCGACCTGTCGCCGCTGGCGCAGGCATTCCTGCCGCTCGTCGGTGCCGGCGAGGCGCAGATCGGGGGCCGCACGATGCCCGGCGGCGACGCGCTGGCCGCAGCTGGCATCGCCCTGCCGGCACTCGGCCCTAAGGACGGTCTTGCTCTCCTCAATGCCAACGCCCAGAGCATCGGCCTGGCAGCGCTGGCGGTCGCCGACATGCAGCGAGCCCTCGATTCCGCTTTGCTCGCAGGCGCCCTGTCGCTTGAAGCCTTTCGTGCCAATCTCTCACCGCTTGATGCCGAGCTCGATCGGTTGCGCGGAACGTCGGGCCATGCCGAAGGCGTCAGGCAACTGACGGCCGTGCTCGCCGGCAGTGATCTCTGGGCGCCTGGCGCGGCTCGGCGGGTGCAGGATCCACTGTCGTTCCGCTGCCTCGCTCCGGTCGCGGGTCACGCCGCCCGCGCCAGTTCCGCCGTGCGGCTGGCCGTCGAGGCGGAGCTGGCGAGCGCACCTGACAGCCCGATGGTTTTGATCGAGCGCGATGCGATGCTCTCCAGCGTCAATTTTGACACCACAGAGCTGGCGCTGACGCTCGAAGCCGCGGGCCTCGCCATGTCGCATGTGGCAGCGATCTCGGCGGCGCGGATCGTGAAGCTGATGTCGCCGGCGGCCAGCGACCTGCCTCGCTTCCTCACCCGACATGGCGGGTCGCATTCCGGTTTTGCGACGAGCCAGAAGACGGCCTCCGCGCTGGAAGCCGAAATCCGGCATCTCGCCTTGCCGCTGGGGGCACTGACGCTGCCGGTTGCCGACGGCGTCGAGGATTATGCGCCGATGACGCCGCGTATCGTCGAGAAGACGCATGCCATCGCCAGGCGCCTGACGCGATTGGCTGCGATCGAATTGGTCGTGGCGGCAGAAGCCGTCGACCTGCGCGGCCCGATCAGGCTAGGGAGCGGCACCGGTGCCGTGCATGCGTTTGTGCGCAGTCTCGTTCCGCGCCTCGGCGACGATCGGCCGATGGGCCGTGAATACGAGGCGCTGGCGCGCGCGATCGAGGCTGGCGATCTCATGCCGACAGACATCGCGGCCGGCAGCGGTGTCGCCCCGTGACCTGGGCGATCGAGAACTACGACCGGTTGCTGCTGGCGCTGTGGGAGCACATCCAGCTCGTCGGCGTCGGCCTGCTGATCGCGCTTGTGATCGGCGTGCCGCTCGGTGTGCTTTCGGCAAGGCGCCCGCGCTTTGCGCTCGTCGTGCTACTGGTTTCGGGGGCGCTCTACACTGTGCCGGCTCTGGCGATCTTCGCTCTCCTGATCCCCTATCTCGGCCTTGGCTTCTGGCCGGCGATTGTCGCGCTCGTCGCCTATGCGCTGCTGATCATTATCCGCAACGTGGCGACCGGCTTGCGCGAAATCTCTCCGGATATCCTCGATGCCGCCAACGGCATGGGTTATGGCAGCTGGCGCCGGCTGTTCGCCATCGAGCTGCCGCTGGCGCTGCCGGTGATCATCGCTGGCGTCCGCATCGCGGTGGTCACGCAAGTCTCGGTCGCGACGGTGGCCGCGTTCATCAATGCGGGCGGGCTCGGCGATATCATTTTCCAAGGCATCACCCAGGATTTCGGCGAGAAGGTCGTGGTTGGCGCGGTGGTGACCTCGGCGCTCGCCATCTTCTGCGACGAGAGCTTGCGCCGGGTCGAGAACTGGATGCGCGCGAACCAGGCGGAGCACGCCTGATGGCCGGATGGATCGCCGCCAATCCCCAGATCTTCGTCGTGGCGTTGCAGAACCATCTCTGGCTCAGCGGCATCGCGCTGGTGGCCGTTCTGCTGATCGCGCTGCCGCTGGGCCTCGTCCTGACTCGTCAACGGGGCCTCGCCAATGCGGCCATCGCGATCGTCAACATTCTGCGAACGGTGCCCTCGCTGGCTCTGCTCGTGATCATGCTGCCGCTGCTCGGCACGGGCTTCCTGCCCTCCGTGGTGGCGTTGACGCTCTATGGCCTGCCGGCGCTGCTGCTCAATACCTATACCGGCCTTACCCAGGTCGACGCCGACATCGTCGAAGCTGCGCGCGGCCAGGGCTTTTCCGATCGCCAGGTGATGATGAAAATCGAAATCCCTCTGGCGCTGCCGGTGATCTTCGCTGGCATCCGCACGGCTGCCGTACAGATCGTTTCGGCCGCGACTCTCGCGGCCTTCATCGGAGGTGGAGGGCTAGGCGAGCTCATCACGGCCGGCATGGCGAATTTCAACTTCCCGCAGCTCGTCGCGGGGGCGGTCGCGGTCGCGGCCCTGGCGCTCGTCGTCGAGGTCGGTTTTGCCGCGGTCGAGCGACTTCTGACACGGCAACTGCGGATGGGTGCAGCATGACGATCCGCCTGGAAGCCGTGACCAAGGTCTTTTCCGGCGTCGCACGCCCGGCCGTCGATGCGCTCGACCTGACGATCGAGAAAGGGCAGGTCTGCGTGCTGATCGGGCCATCGGGCTGCGGCAAGACCACGACGATGCGCATGGTCAACCGGCTGATCGAGCCGACATCGGGACGCATCTTCGTCGGTGAGAGGGATGTGACCAAGGCCGATCCGGTCGAGCTGCGCCGCCACATCGGTTACGTCATCCAGCAGATCGGCTTATTCCCCCACATGACGATCGCGCAGAACGTCGCGACAGTGCCGAAGCTGCTTGGCTGGGATGTCGCGCGGATCAAGGCCCGCAGCGAAGAGATGCTTGATCTGGTCGGGCTGGATCCAAAACTCTATCTTTCACGCTATCCACGCCATCTCTCGGGCGGACAGCGCCAGCGCATCGGGGTGGCCCGCGCACTCGCAGCCGACCCGCCGGTGATGCTGATGGACGAGCCCTTCGGCGCAGTCGATCCGATCGTGCGGGGGCGGCTGCAGGAGGAATTCCTCAGCATCCTGAAGCGGCTGAGCAAAACCGTCATCCTGGTGACGCACGACATCGACGAGGCGATCCATATGGGCGACGTCGTCGCGATCATGCGCGACGGCAAGCTCGTGCAATACGATACGCCCGACGGAATACTCGCCGCACCCGCCAACGAATTCGTCGCCGATTTCGTGGGCGCCGACCGGGCACTGCGTCGGCTCTCGTTGGTGCGGGCGGCGGATGCCGTCGAGCCCGGTGGCGCGAGCGATGGCTTCAGCCTGCCCGGAAGCCTTTCCATGCGTTCCGTCCTGTCGGCCCTGCTCGCCGAAGGCCGCGAAGCCGCGACCATCCTGAGTGAGGATGGTCAGCCGCTCGGCCGGATCACGCTGGCAGCGATCAGGGCCAGAGGCGCCGGGACTGCCGTCTCCTGATGGTCACCAAGAGCGGCCTGTCACCCGGGCTGCATGTAGCCCGCAGCGTCCGCAGCCTGCGCCTCGCGGACCAGTATCCGATAGCTTTCCGCCTCGACCACCTGGAAGCCCGTCAGCCGCAGATGCGCCAGGATTTCGCGTCCGGCCGGATCGTCGGCGATGGCCAGCAGGGCCTGCTGCAAGCTCGCGACCACCTCGTTCTCGACCGCTTGCGAGGCGACCAGCAGCGGCATCGGCCTGGGTGTCGTCGTCGCAACGATGCGCAGGCGTGCCGCCGTCTCGGGTTCGGCCACCAGCAACAGATCGTAGAAATAGGAATCGAGTGGGCCGATATCGATCCGCTCAGCGAGCAACGCCTCCACGACGCGATGCGGCGTCAGCAGCGGGCCGATGCTCTCACCATAAAGCAGTCCGCGTTCACGCCAATCGCCTAGCAGATGCGTCCGGATGGCGTTGAAGCCCGATTGCGAATGCGCCACCGTCCAGCCGATGCGGTGGCCGAAACTGTCCTGCAGGGTCGCTATGTCGCTGCTGGCCCTGACGACCAGATGCGTCGCGTAAAACGGCATGCCATCGCCGGAGACCGGAACGGGTGCGGCGACCGGCCTCACGCTGAAAGGACCGCTTGCAAACGGGTAACCGCACATGAAGGTGAGGCCCAGATCGTCGCGTCGCCAGAGATCTTCGAGCGGCGCCGGTGCGGCATGGGCGATGATGTCGAGCGGAACGCCGCTCAGCGCCGCGATCCGGGAAAACAGGGCTGACCACGCGGCGCTCGTCGCAGCATCGACGGCATACATGCGCGCGCTAGCAACGAGGTTCACGCGTAGCGCAGCCGCTGGCCGAGGCCCATGGTCTTCGCCTTCTCCAGCATGAAATGGCCCAGCGCGATATCCGAGAGCGAGAGGCCGCGATGCCAGAACAGGATCGTCTCATCCTCTCGCTCGCGGCCGGGTTTCAAGCCCGCGACGATTTCGCCCATCTCGGCGTGCATGGTTTCCTCCGAGAGCTTTCCGGCCTCGACATGGGCGCGCAGCGATCCGAAAGGGCCGCTCTTGCACTGGCCCCAGTCATCGACCACGAGCTTGCTCATGATGTCGGTCAGCGACAGCTCGACCGCGCTCATCGTGCCATAAGGCACGACGAAGGCGCCCGGCTTGATCCAGTTCGTCTTCAGCATCGGGGCCGGCTCGCTCAAGCGCGAGGCCTCGACGACGATGTCTGCGCCCTCGACGCAACTCTGCCAGTCCTCGGTCACGACGATCTTCTTGCCGAGATCGGCGGAGAGCTTCGCGCCAAAGGCCTCGCGGCTTTCGGGCCGGCGTGAATGCACCCGGATCTCATCGAAATCGAACAGAGAATCGAGCAGGCGGACATTCCAGTAGGCCGTGCCGCGCGCGCCGATATGGCCGAGCACCCTGGAGTTCTTGGACGCGAGATATTTCGCGCCGATCGCGGTGATCGCGCCGGTACGCATATCGGTGAGGTGGCTGCCATCGACGATGGCTGTCGGGACACCGGTCATCGGGTCCATCAGCAGAAGCAGGCCCATCTCGGAGGGCAGGCCAAGCTTGTAGTTGTCGACAAAGTCGCCGATGACCTTGACGCCAGCCCGCTCGATCGGCGCTCGAAAGGCGCCGCGCAGCACGTTGAAATGGCCGTCGGCGCCGGCCTTCGGCATCAAGTGCACACGCGGTTCGATCTCGGTCTGCTTGCGGCCTTGCGCGGAAAGTCCGGCCTCGACGGCGGCGATGATCTCGGCGTCGGTCAGCGCCAGAGCTTCGACGTCCAGCGCATTCAGATAATCGATATAGAGCGGAGCATGGGTCATCCGGTCGTGGCTCCGGCTTCTGGGCCTCAGCGTCTGAGTATACCAACCTGATACCCGTTATCGCGTGCTGCCAGCAAGCTCTCGGCGAGCCGAGAATTAGCGCCCAAGTCGTCATTGGACCAGTTCTGGCGGTCGTTGCCGTCCACCGAATTGCAATGCTTGAGACTGCGGGCTTTTTCATTCTCTCTTGGATGGCCCGATCCCGCCATTAACGGACGTTGGGACCTTGCCTGAAGGCTGACGTTCCGGATTTGAAGGAGCCGGGAGACCGGTCGCTAACGATGGAACAAGCCATCAAACAAGCGGCGCAGGTCCTCTGACGGGTCCATCTGAAGCTGCGCGCTGCCGCCAAGGCCGAAGACCTGCGTCGCTCGCCTCTCGGCATCGTATTGCGTCCAGGGAGCGGATCCGGTCCGGACGAAGGTCGCCACGGCGTCGTGCATATTGCTGCCGCCGAGTGCGGTTGGCGTGCCATACGGCCCCGGCTGGTTCCAGATGAGGCCGAGATCGGCGACATGAGGCGCGAGGCCGGCGAAAGGGCCGGTGGCAAGGGGGCGGTCATTGCGGTAGACCCAGCTCGGCCCTCCGGCCGCGGCATGAGCTTCGGCCAATCGGATCGAGGGCCATTCGTATTCCTCCGCCGTCAGCAGCCGCTGGCGGCGAGTGTCTGCAGGCAGGGCAGGCCAGACGCGCAAGGCACGCGCTTCCGCTTCCGCCATGAGGCTGGGCAGCAGATGCGTCAGCTGTCGGGCGTCCCAGTCTTGCGGCGCTATCGCGCTTCCGCCCTGGAGGCTGCCGAAAAAGGCGGCCATCTCATCGCGGGCGGTGCCGATCAGCAGCGGAACCGGCTGGCGGGGTAGCAGTCCCTGCGGCGTCTCGGGCAGGAATGCGCCGTCCAGCACGGCCCGAAAAGGCTGCCGCCGCACCTCTTCGCCGCGCAGCTGCGCCTGCAGGGCGATGAGGTCGGCAACCGGCATCGTCAGGAGACGCTGTCGGTCGCCGCCCGCGAGCGCCAGGGCGCGCCCGGCGACCGCGTCCGCATCATCCAGCGCATGGATCGTGTCGCCGCCGCCGGAGCTCGAAAACGCCGCATGGAAAAGGCCTGTCGCCGACGGCGCAGCCAGAAGCGCGGCGACATTCTTTGCCCCGGCCGACTCGCCGCCGATCGTGACCCGACCGGGATCGCCGCCAAAGGCAGCGATCGCCTGCCGAACCCAGCACAGCGCCGCCACGACGTCGCGCAACGCGTTGTTGCCGCTGCCGCGGAAACGCTCGCCGAAGATGCGCCCGCCTTCGAGAAACCCGAGCAGCCCGAGCCGATGGCCGACCGTAACGCATGTGATGCCGGCACGCGCGAAGGCTGCGCCGTCATAGACCGGGCGGCTGGTGCCGCCGACGATCTGGCTGCCGCCATGGAGCCAGACGAGCACCGGATGAGGTCCGGCTGCCGCCGGCGTCCACACGTTGAGGTACAGACAATCCTCGCTTGCCGAGACCCGCGGCATGGCGTCGGGATCACCGGCATAGAAGCCCGGATCAGCCGGTTGCGGCGCGACCGGCGCAAAACCCAGCGCCTCGCGCGTTCCAACCCATGGCGGTAGCGGCTGTGGCGGGCGGAAGCGCAGCGCGCCGACCGGCGGGGCGGCGTAGGGAACGCCCTTGAAGCACAGGAGGTCGCCCATGCGCATACCACGCAGCCGCCCAAAAGGCGTGTCCACGATGATGGGCTCGTTCAGCGCCGCGTTGCGGGACGCATTGTGGAACATCAGGTACGGTCTCGAGGATAACGGGTCCGGCTCCGGTCGGAGCGCCCGCGATCGCGTCGGCTACGCGGGCAGAGCCGGGAGCGGCGGCACGTGCAGCCGTCGCTCAGTCACCGGCGTGTGATGTTCCAATAGACGGGCGCCGGGGGCGTGAGCAGCCCGGTCAGGTTCGCCCGATGGGCGCGGATCTGGTACTGCACGCCGATCGGCACATAAGGCACGGTCTCCGCGGCGCGGGCCTGGATCTTCGCTGCAAGCGCCTGCCGTTGCTCCTTGTCGGAAAGGTCGGCGAAGGCTGTGCGCATCGTCTCGATCTCCGCATCGCAGGGCCAGCCGAACCAGGCCTTCTCGCAATTCGAGCGCAGGCCGAGATGGCTTACCGGCTCCATCATGTCGAGGCCGCCGGGGCCCGAGATGAAGATGGACCAGCCACCCTTGCCGACCGGCTCTTTGCTGGCCCGACGGGCGACGACCGTTGCCCAGTCCATCGCCTGCAGATCGGTCTTGAAGCCGATGCTCTTCAGCAGTTCGTCGGCGACCGTCGTGAAGGCATGGATGTTGGGGTTCTCGGCAGCATCGAGCAGCACCACCGGCGTTCCGTCATAGCCGGCTTCCCTTACGAGTGCCTTGGCTTTGGCGAGGTCGAATTTGGGGAATCCGGCCTCGGTGAAATAGGGCGACGAGCAGACATAGAAGGAGCGGCATGGTCTGCCGAGGTCTGGATCATCGATAACGGCGGCGAGGAAATCCGCACCGTCCACAGCGTGGAGCAGGGCCTGCCGCAGCTTCGGGTTGTCGAACGGCGGCTGGATCGAGTTGATCCGGATCTGCTGGGCCACGCCGATCTCGTCCTGGCGTGCGAGCACGATCTCCTTCGACTTCCTGGCGAGAGGGATGAGATCGCCGGACAGCTCCTCGCTGATGTCGATCTCGCCCTTCATCAGCGCGTTGAGCGCCGTCTGCTGGTCCGGAATGATCAGCCATTCGACGCGGTCGACCTTGGCGACCTTGCCGCCAGAGAATCCGGCGGGCGCCTCGGCGCGCGGGACATAGGCGGGGTTCTTGGTGAAAACCAGTCGCGCGCCTGCCATCCATTCGTCCTTCTTGAAGACGAAGGGTCCGGAGCCGGTGTGGTCGGTGACAGGCTGGTTGGGTGGCGTTGTCGAGGCGATGCGTGCGGGCATGATGAACGGCACCGGAGCGCCAGGCTTGCCGAGAGCATCGAGCACCATTCCCCAAGGCGATGTCAGCGTCAGGCGGAACGTCCTGGCATCCACCGCCTGCCAGGCGGCGCCGCGCTGGTTGAGTTGCTGTCCAAGGCTGTCATTGACGCTCCAGCGCTTCAGCGAGGCGATCACGTCGTCCGCCGTCAGGGGCTGGCCGTCGCTGAAGGTGAGCCCGCCGCGAAGCACGAAGGTCCAGACCTTGCCGTCCGCCGACGTCTCCCAGGCCTCGACCATCTGCGGCTTGATCGCCAGTTTGTCGTCGACCGCGAACAGCGTGTCGTAGATCATGTAGCCGAAATTGCGGGCCATCGAATCCGAGCCGAGCATCGGATCCAGAATCTTGACGTCCCCAGACGGCTTGACCTTGAGCACGCTCTCGGCTTTGACCGGCCCGGCGGCGACGAGCATGGCACCACCCAGAAGCGCTGCCGCAATTGCTCTGATATCCATGATTCCTCCCCTTTATCGTTGGGCTGGGTTGTCTGTGACGATGTCGGCGGCCAGCTCCTCTGCTCGCATCGCACCCCGTTGCAGGTAGGCGTAGGTGGCGAGCGCCAGGCCGGCGGCGGGTTCTCGTCCCAATTCCGCGTTTGAGAAGGCGAGGTTCACCGTCGTCGCCCCGCCGAACAGGCTGGCGTCGATCCCGCCGAGCACCGCGCCATGCGCCTGATCGCCGAGCTCGGCCGGCCAGCCGGCCACCACCACGCGCCGGACCGGCGTGAAGTTCAGGGCATTGCCAAGCGCGTGCCCCAATCTGACCAGGCGTGTCGCGAGGTCGCCACGGCCGCGCGCCGACAGCTTGAGCCGGCCCGCCTGCCGCCCGCCCATCGACAGCAGATCCTGCTCGCGTACGCCGATGGCCTGCGCGACGGCCGCCGTCGAGACATAGGCCTCGAGGCAACCCGAATGGCCGCACCGGCAGCGAGGCCCGCGCGGATCAAGCACCATATGGCCGATCTCGCAGGGCGAGACGTCGCCGCTCGCGGCGAAGTCGTCAATCAGAGCCGCGGCAACGCCGTGACCGACGAAGACGTAGAGATAGGGGCCATCGGCAAGGGCGACGCCCAGTTTCAGCTGGTGGGCGACGGCGCGAGTCATGATCGAATTGGCGGCGAGCAGCGCAACGCCCGGCTGTGCCGTCTGGATATCCGCGAGGATGTTCGCCGGATCAATGGCGATGATCGGGTTGATCCGGAGATCCTCGTGATAGCCCGGGATCGATACCGCAATCTGGCGAAGCTGAATCCCAGCCCGATGAACATAGTCAGTGAGTTGGTGCAGGGCGCGGCGATAGGTAGCCCTGACGGTTTCGAGGTCGGCATCGTCGCGCAGATCCAACCATTCGGAGAAACGGATCTCGCCGGTCAGCGATCCGACGCCGACATGCACCCGGCCGCTGGAAAACTCGACCGCGCCGACATGGCGATCTTTGCTAAGAGTTAGAAATGCGCTCGGTCCGCCTTGATAGGGCGCCGTAAGTCTCGTCTCCTGGATCAGATTCTCGGCTTTCAGGTCCGCGACGATACGCGAGATGCTCGCATCCGTAAGGCCCGTTTTGCTGGACAAAGCCGGACGAAATGAGCCGCCGGTGCACCAGAGATGGCGCAGGATCGCTGATCGCGTCTCCCGCCGACTTCTTGGTGCTCCCACGTCCCCGCCCTCCTATTTTTACTTTATGTAATAATCCTGACCCGAGGCGGCAGGCCTGTCAACATGTCAGACGGTGTCCGCCATCGCCCTGTCAGTTCAGAGCAATCGCCAAAGGCTCGGGAATAGCTTGGTCAGCCGCGCTGGTTGGTCCCGGTTGCACCAAACGCGCCGATAACTCGTCCGGGCAAGTTGCCAGCGTCTACGGGCTTTCCATCTCAGCGTGACCGAGGCGCATCGCCATCGACCGGGCTCGTCCCCCCGGCGCCAGAAGCCGACTCTGGTCGATGGCCAGGAAGCAGACATGGCGATGATGGGATGAACAGCGGTCTTGGCGCTCAGCCAAGTTCAAGGGCCCGAAGACCGCAAAGGCCATTGCGGCCGTCTGATTCAGCAGCGGCACGGTTGATGCTTGCCGGATCCTGCATAACGGTGCCGACATATCGCAGATCTCGCTCGTTCCGGCGGCCGCGTTCGTCCGAGGTCTTCGGTGCGCATGACAGTGTTGGGGCGACGGAGCGGCGTTTGAACGATCTGAAATGCCTGGAGACCTTCGTGTGGGTGGCGCGGCTGGGCGGATTCCGGGCCGCCGCCGCCCAACTCAACACGACGCAGCCCTCAATCTCCGCCCGCATCGACCAGCTCGAGCAGCATTTCGGCGTGACGCTGTTTGGCCCGCCTCTGAAGCGCAGCACGCTGACCCGCGAAGGCACCGTCCTTCTCGAATACGCCGAGCGTATCCTCGCGACGATGACGGAGGCGCGCACCGTCGTCTCGCGGGCCGATGCGGTGCGCGGCGTGCTGCGGCTCGGCGTGGCCGAGACGCTGGTGCACAGCCTGATGCCGCGGCTGATCGAGGTCATCAACACCAGCTATCCCGACCTCGTGGTCGACATGATCGTCGATACGACGAACGTCCTGACCGAGCATCTGCTGCGGGGGCAGATCGATGTCGGCATGCAGGTTGGCCCTGTCGCCGATCCGCGCGCGGTCAATCAGCGCCTGTGTCACCTGCCGCTCGGCTGGGTTGCGAGCCCGGAGCTGCCGCTGGGCGATGAGCCGCTGACGCTGGCTCGGCTGGCACAGTGGCCAATCATCAGCTTCTCTCATGGCAGCCCGCTGGCGGAGGAGATCAAGCGCGCGCTCGGGGGAGAGGGGCGCGAGCAAGTCCGCCTCTGGGGCAGCGCCTCGCTGACGATCATGACCCGCATGGCCCTCGACGGTATGGGAAGCTGCATCCTACCGCTGGCGCTCGTGCGGGAGGATCTAGCTTGCGGGCGCCTGCGGCGGCTTTCGGTCGAAGGGGTGACGTTGCCCCCCAACGGCTTCCAGATCTCATATCTGCGAAAATCGAACAATTTCCTCGCGGCGCTGGTCGCGCGCCATGCCTGCCAAATCGGCAGGGTGCTCGAACACGAGGCGCGGCCCGATCAGGAATCCCGATCGGCCCGATCCAAAAACACAATTCGACAGCGGGCGCCCGATCGCCTTGAATTTCAGCCCTGAAGGCCGGCGGCCAAAGGCCTGTCGCAGGAAAAGACGTCAGAAGGAGTGTCGAGAAACGATAGAAGCCGTCGATCACGGCGGACGGAGGAAACAGCCGCAACGCGAGGGCCACCAAGGGGAACACGAACAACCGAGGCTCAAAGCGATGATCAAGTGCATTACGGCCGGCACGGCGCTGCTTGCAGCACTGGCCGCATCCGGTGTCGCGTCCGCGCAGGCGCCGATCCCGAAGCAGACCATCTCGGCGGTGACGCAGCCGCTGCCGACCAGCGCCCAGTTCACGCTCGTCGACGTTCCGTTTCTCCGCGAGGGCCTGCCGAAAGCGTCCAACGGGCAGATCACCGTCCAGCTCAGCTCCCACAGCGAGCGCAATCTCGGCGGCAACGAGATCGTCCGCCTCGTCCGCTCCGGTCAGGTCGATATCGGCGCGGGCACGCTCTCGACATTGTCGGGCGACGTACCGCTGCTAGACGGCATCGACCTTTCGGGCCTGAGCCCCGACATCGGCATGGCCCGCAAGATCGCCGATGCAATGTTGCCCGTCGCTAACAAGGAACTCGAGCGCTTCAACACCCGCCTCGTCGTCACCTATCCGTTCCCGGCGCAGGTGCTGTTCTGCCGCCAGCCCTTCGCCAGCCTGTCCGATCTCAAGGGCCGCAAGATCCGCACCTTCGGCAACTCGCTGGTCGATCTCGTCCAGACCATCGGCGGCCAGCCGGTCTCGATCGGCTTCCCGGAGGTCTACAGCGCCTTGGAACGCGGTGTCGTCGACTGTGCCGTCACCGGCACGGGTTCGGGCGCGGCAGCGCGCTGGCCGGAAGTGGCGAGCCACATCTCCGACCTGCCGCTCTCCTGGGCGGTCGCCGGCTACATGGTCAACCTCGCCTGGTGGAACAAGCTCGATGCCGGCACCAAGGGCCTGCTGGAGAAGACCTTCGCCGACATGACCGATGCGCTTTGGAAGCTCGGCGACGCTGCAACGCGCGATGGCATCGACTGCAATATCGGGGCAAAGGACGCCTGCAAGATCCACTCGCTCGCCGCCAAGCCGATGACCGAGGTCAAAGCGACCGAGGCCGACAAGGCGCTGGTGCGGCAGATCATGCAGAGCACGGTGCTGCCTGGCTTCGTCAAGCGCTGCGGCGCGCGTTGCGGCACGGTCTACAACGACGTCATCGCCCCGATCTCCAAGGTGGAGTTCAAGCCTTGAGCCCTGTGGCCGGGGCCGACGCCCCGGCTGCGCTGCGGATCGCCCGGACACTGCGCCGGATGATCGAGGGGGCAGCCAGCTGGATGGCCTATGCGGCGGGCTGGAACTACGTGCTCTGCGCGCTCTTCATCACCACCGACATCGTCGGCCGCTCCTTCTTCGGTGTGTCCAGCGCCGCCACCGTCGAGATCAGCGGCTACATGCTCGCCTGCGGCATCTCCTGGTCGCTGGCGCATACGCTGGCGGAGCGGGCGCATATCAGGGTCGACGTGCTGATCAACCGGATGCCGGTGAAGATCCGCGCGTTCCTGCATCTCTTCGCGCTCGTTCTGCTCGGACTTTTCGCCGCCTTTCTCGCCTGGGCAGGGTGGCAGCTTCTGGATGAATCCGTGATGTTCGACGCCCATGACAACAGCGCCCTGCACATTCCGATGGCATGGCCGCAGGGCATATGGGCTTTCGGGCTCGGTGCCTTCCTGGTGATGATCGCGACCCTGCTGCTGGAAGCCTTGCTCGGGCTGTTCTGCGGTCGCTATGACGAGATCGCCGCGCTGCTCGGCTCGCGCAGCATCGACGACGAGGCCGAGGAAGCGCTCGAAGCCGTCGCCATGGCGCGCCGGGAGACCGGCGCATGATCGCGGTCGCCTTCCTCCTCGTCATGATGGGCGTCGTGGTCTTCGCGGCCGGAGCCCAGGCGCTCCCCGTCGCGGAAATCCTGGCGCTCGTCGCGATCTTTGCCGTGTTCTTCGGCGCGGGCGTGCATGTCGCGGCCGTGCTCGGCATCCTCGCCTTGCTCACCGGCTTCATGTTCTCGGACAGGCCGTTCTGGGCCTTCGCCGGCCAGACTTTCTGGGGACCGTCCAGCAATTTCGTGCTGATCGCGGTGCCACTCTTCCTGCTGATGGGCGAGATCCTGCTGCGGGCGGGCCTGTCCGAGCGCCTCTACAAGGCGCTCAACGTCTGGCTGAACCGGATGCCGGGCGGGCTGCTACACACCAACATCGCCTCCTGCGCGCTGTTCTCCGCGATCTCCGGCTCGTCGGTCGCCACCGCCGCGACGATGGGATCGGTCGCGCTGCCCTATTTCGAGGGCACGAAATACAACCAGCGCATGGTGCTAGGTTCGCTCGCCGCCGGCGGCGCCATGGGCAATCTGATTCCGCCGGGCATCACCTTCATCGTCTACGGCCTGATCACCGAGACGTCTGTCGGCGCGCTCTATATCGCAGCGATCATTCCCAGCGTCATCGTCACGGCCTTCTTCATCGCGATCATCGTGGCGCATGGCCTGCGCCATCCGATGGAGAAGCCTCCGCCGGTCCCGTTGATGACCAAGATCAGGGCGCTGTGGGATCTCGTGCCGACGCTCGTCCTGATCGTGCTCGTGCTCGGTTCGATCTATGCCGGCTTCGCCACGCCCACGGAGGCCGCCGCGCTCGGCGTCGTCGGGTCCGCCGTCTTCGCGGTGATCGAGCGTCGCTTCTCCCTCGCCATGCTGCACGCCTCGGCCCTGACGACGGCGCGCAACACGGCGCTGCTCGGCCTCATCATCATGGGCGCCTATCTGCTCAACTACGTGCTGACGCTGATCAACGTGCCGCAGGCGGTCGCCGAGATGATCGCGCATCTGCCGATCCCGCCCTGGGCGATCATGCTCGCGATCATCGGCATGTATTTCGCGCTCGGCACCTTCATGGAAGGCTTCTCCATGATCATCACGACGGTGCCGGTGGTTTTCCCCATCGTCGTCGGGCTCGGCTACGATCCGATCTGGTTCGGCGTGATCGTCACCATGCTGGTCGAGATCGCGCAGATCAGCCCGCCGGACGGCACTGTGATGTATGTCCTCCAGGGCATGCGACCCAAAGGCGGGCCGATCACCGACGTCTTCGCCGGCGTGATGCCCTTCCTCTTCGCCTATCTCCTGGCGGTCGGCGTGCTGCTGCTCTGGCCGGAGACGGCACTGTGGCTGCCGGCCCTGATGCGCTGAGCCCGCGAACTTCATCACATTTCCCACCTTCGAGACGACGACCGGAGCTTTCGTGACTTCCGTTCCTTTCATCCGCATCGGCATCGACATCGGCGGCACCTTCACCGATCTCCAGATCCTGAACGAAGAGACCCAAGGCCTCTCCAGCCTCAAGACCCCGACCACGCCCGAGGATCCCTCGATCGGCCTGCTGACGGGCCTGCGCGAGGCCGGGGAGCGCTACGGCTTCGCGCTGGCCGATATCCGCATCCTCCTGCACGGCACCACGATCGCGACCAATGCGGTGCTGGAGCGCAAGCTGGCGAAGGGCGTTCTGCTGACCACGGCCGGCTTCGAGGACGTGCTGGAGATCGGCCGACACAATCGCCGCGACATCTACAGCGCCCGCCAGAAGCGGCAGGCTCCGCTGGTCGGCCGCGAACGGCGCTTCGGCGTCGTCGAGCGCATGCGCGCCGATGGCAGCGTCGAGACGCCGCTCGATGTTGCGGCGCTGGAGCCGCTGGCGGAGAAGGTCGCGGCAGCTGCCCCCGGCGCCATCGCCGTTTCGCTGCTCAACGCCTATCGCAGCGACCGGCACGAGAAGGCGCTGGCCGAATGGCTGGGCCAGCGCTTTCCCGACATCCCGATCTCGCTCTCATCCGATATCAGCCCCGAGATCCGCGAATTCGAGCGGACCTCGACAACCGTTCTCAACGCCCTGCTGCTGCCCGTGGTCGGCACCTATCTCGAGCGGTTGAGGACGCGCCTGGCCGAGGCCGGCGTCGCCGCGCGATTGCTGCTCGTCCAGTCCAATGGCGGCGTCTGCAGCGCCGAGGTGGCGAAGCGGCAGCCGGCGCGGCTACTGCTCTCCGGTCCGTCGGGCGGAGCGCTCGCGACTCTGCGCATGGCGCAGGCGCTGGCGCGGCCGAACCTGCTCGGCGTCGACATGGGCGGCACCAGCTTCGACGTCTGCGTGGTGCGCGAGGGGACAGTCACGCAGATGACCCAGGGCGAGATCGACGAACTGCCGGTGCGCCTGCCGATGATCGAGATCCGCACCATTGGCTCGGGCGGCGGTTCGATCGCCTCGATCGACGAGGCCCGGCGCCTGCGCGTCGGCCCGCGCAGCGCCGGCTCGCGGCCGGGGCCGGTCTGCTACGGGCGCGGCGGCACCGAGCCGACCGTCACCGACGCCAATCTGGTCATGGGCCGGCTCGACCCGCGCTATTTTCTCGGCGGCGCGATGAAGCTCGATCTCGACGCCTCGCGCGCGGCCATCCTCGGAAAAGTCGGCGCGCCGCTGGGTTTGTCCATGGAAGCAGCGGTCGACGGCATGATGACCGTGACCAATACGAGCCTCGCCGCCGCCGCGCGCTTGAGCCTGTTCGAGAAGGGCCTCGACCCGCGCGACTTCAGCCTCGTCTCCTTCGGCGGGGCGGGCGGACTTCACGCCATCCCCGTCGCGGAGGAACTCGGCGTGTCGGAGGTGATCTTCCCTGCCGACGCCTCGACTTTCTCGGCCTACGGCATCCTGCATTCCGACATCGTCCACGATCTCGCCCGCAGCAGAGTGATGCCGACGACCGATGCCAACCTGCCGCATGTCAGGACGATGCTCGCGGAGCTGATGGCGCAGGGCGCTGCGCTGCTGGACGAGGACGGCGTGCCGGCTTCCAGCCGGCGCTACCTCGTCTCGGCCGATTTGCGCTATCGCGGCCAAGCCTCGGAGCTCGTGGTGCCCTGGACCGAGGCGAGCGCGACGCCGGAGGCGCTTGCCCGCGTCGTGGCCGATTTCCACGCCGGCCACGCCCAGCGCTTCTCCTATTCCGATCCGAAGGCGGCGGTGGAGTTGGTGGCGCTGCGGCTCGCGGCGGTCGGCGTGCTGTCGACCGGCACCGCGACGGCCGCGGCGACGTCGGCCGGTGGCAAGAGCGAGCCGATGGAATCGCGGCCCGTCCTGCTCGACGGCGCCTTCGCGGAGGTGCCGGTCTATCGGCGCCCGGCGCTCGCCGGCGAGATCGCCGGGCCGGCGCTCGTCGAGGAGGAATACACCACGATCCTGCTCACCGCAGGCTGGGCCTGCGCGCCCGGCCCGATGGGCGCGCTGATCGCCCGCAAGATTTGAGCGAGACGAACCATGACCGCCATGACAAGAACCGCAGCAGCGAAGACCGATCTCGGCCCCGTCACGCTCGAAGTGCTACGCAACGCCTTCACAGCCACCGCCAACGAGATGGACGTCACGGTCTGGCGCACCAGCCGCTCGACTATCGTGCGCGAGATGCTCGACTATTCCACCGCCGTTTTCGACCGGGACGGCTACAATGTCGCGCAGTCGGCCCGCATTCCGGGGCACCTCAACTCGATGAGCGCTGGCCTGATCACCATCGTCCGTGACTTCCTGCCGCTCGACCAATGGCAGGAGGGCGACGTCGTCATCACCAACGACCCCTATTGCGGCGGTCAGCACATCCCCGACATCCTCGCCTACCGACCCGTCTATGCCGAGGGGCGGCGCATCGCGATCGTCGGCACGCTCTGCCACCATCTCGACATGGGCGGCATGGCGGCAGGCTCCTATGCCGCGAGTGCCACCGAAATTTTCCAGGAGGGCCTGCGCATCCCGCCGCTGAAGCTCTTGCGCGGCGGCGTGATGAACGACGACGTCCTGGCGATGATGCTGCAGAACGTGCGCCGGCCCGACATGCTGCTGGGCGATCTGCAGGCACAACTCGCCTCGCTCGCCGTCGGCCACGGCACGATGCAGCGTCTCGCGACGCGTTTCGGCGCGGATACCATCGTTGAGGCCTGCACGCGGCTGCTCGACGGCTCCGAGCGGGCGATGCGCGCGATGATCGGGCGGATTCCCGACGGGCGCTATTCCTTCGAGGATTTCCTCGACGACGACGGCATCCTGCCCGATCCGATCCGCATCCATGCGCAAATCGAGGTCAAGGGCGAGGAGATGGTCGTCGACCTCTCCGGCTGCGGCAAGCAGGCGTCGGGGCCGATCAACGCCACCGTCGCCTCTTCCGGCTCGGCGGTCTACTATGCGGTGATGGCGATCGCCGACAAGGAGATCCCTGCCAATGCCGGCTGCTACCGGCCGGTCTCGCTGATCGTGCCGGAAGGGCTGATCGTCAATCCGCGTCATCCTGCTCCGGTGGCGAACCGGGTCGCGGTCGGGCACCGGCTCGCCACCACCATGTTCGGCGCACTGCATCAGGCGGTGCCGGGCCGCGTGCCGGCGGCCTACTACGGCGTCTCCTATGTCTGCTCCTTCCAGACCATCGGCGAGCAGGGCGAGCGCGGCGTCCTTGTCGAGATCGAGATCGGCGGCACCGGCGCCTATGACGACCAGGACGGGCTCAACGCCTATTCCTACGGCATGCACAACAACGCCTCGATCCCGATCGAGATGATCGAGGCTGACGTGCCTTTGACGATCACCGCTTACGGTCTGATCGACGGCTCGGGCGGCGCCGGACGCCAGCGCGGTGGGCTCGGCCTGTTCCGCGAATGGCGCGTCGACAGTCCTGCGGCGGTGTTTACCGCCAATCTGGAACGCTTCAAGTTCAGGCCCTATGGGCTGGAAGGCGGCGAGCCCGGCCGCGAGGGACATCTCTACCTCATCCGCGACGGCGAGCGGCAGGCGCTCGGCTCCAAGATCAACAATCTGCCGCTGGTGAAGGGCGACATCATCCGGCTGGAAACCTCCGGCGGTGGCGGCTATGGCGCGGCGGAGGAGCGAGTGCCGTCAGCGGTCGACCACGACCGGCTCTGTCGCTACGCCTGCTGATCGCGAGTATCGAGCGCGAACGTCTCGGCAATTCTCCGGCGAGTTCTGGCCCGTATTTCATGCGGAAGGTCCGGCTCTCCTAAGGCGCTTGCCTCTTGGTCGGCCTGGCTTCATCCACTTCGCGCCATGTGTGGACGGCTCTCCGTTGGCAAGGGTTCAGTTGGATTGCGGCAATGCTGGTCGGTGCGGCAATGTGTTCGACCTGTCGATGTGGCACATCCGGTCGCAGTGCCGTTCCGCGCCTTCGGTCGCGCACGGCAATGGGGCTCACGCCACAGCTCCACCCTTCGGGGGACGCGGCGCGTAGTGGGCTGCCGCTACACTGCTCGGCCGGCCCGCGATTTCGAGCCTGCTCTCGCGCGGCCTGGCCTTCGCGATCACTCGCCCGCCCTTGAGGACTGCGAGCCGTGGCGGTCGCAGGCGAATGGCCTCGATCGGATCGCGCGCATCGAGCACCACGAGATCGGCCGGCTTGCCGACGGCGATACCGTAATCCGCCAACCCCATCGCGGCGGCGGCATTGACCGTTACCGCGTCGAAGCATTGCTTCATCGCGGCCAGTGAGGTCATCTGCCCGACATGCACCGCCATATGGGCGGCATCGAGCGGGTCGGCCGCGCCGAGGGAGTACCAGGGGTCCATTACGCAATCCATGCCGAAGGCGACGTTGACGCCGGCCGCCATCAATTCGGGTACGCGTGTGAGGCCTCGGCGTTTGGGGTAGGTGTCGTGCCGGCCCTGGATGCAGATGTTGATAAGCGGGTTGGCGATGGCGTGAAGCTTCGCCTCTGCGATCAGCGGGATCAGTTTTGAGACGTAGTAGTTGTCCATCGAGTGCATCGAGGTCAGGTGCGAGCCGGCGACGCGACCCTGCAAGCCATGGCGCAACGTCTCCTGCACAAGCGTCTCGACATGGCGCGACATCGGATCGTCAGTCTCATCGCAATGCATGTCGACAGGCAGGCCGCGCTCGGCGGCGATGCGGCAAAGCTGGCGCACGGATTCTGCGCCATCGGCCATGCTGCGCTCGAAATGCGGGATGCCGCCGACGATGTCGACGCCGAGATCGAGCGCGCGCTTCAGATTGTCGACGGCGCCGGGGCTGCGCAGATAGCCATCCTGCGGGAAGGCGACGAGCTGCAGCGTGATATAGGGCGCTATGCGCTTCTTCACCTCCAGCAACGCCTCGACGGCCAGCAGCCGATCGTCGCAGATGTCGACATGGCTGCGGATGGCCAGCAGCCCCTGCGACGCTGCGAGGTCGCAATAGCGTAAGGCACGCTCGATCACAGCTTCATGGGTCAGCAGCGGTTTGAGCTCGCCCCACAGCGCGATGCCTTCCAGCAACGTGCCCGAGCGGTTCAGCCGCGGCAGGCCGAGCGAAAGCGTCGCATCCATATGGAAATGCGGGTCGACGAAGGGTGGGCTGACCAGCCGGTCGGTCGCATCGATGGTCTCGCGTGCCTCGATCGTGATGCGCTGCGCGATCTCTACGATAGTCCCATCCGCAATGGCGATGTCGACCGGTGCGCCGCCCTCGGGAAGATTGGCCTGGCGAATGAGCAAATCGGGTTGCATGGCAGGTCGTCGCTCGCGAAAGGATCAGCGTTCGCCCTTGATGTAGGGCTTCATCAGGGCGCGCGGATAGTCAGCCTTGCGCGCGACCAGGATCAAGGCCGTGATCGAGAGCAGATAGGGAAGCATCAGGAAGAGCTGGCTCGGTACCACGCCGCCGGCGAGCGTCTGGAGCCTGAGCTGATAGGCGTCGAAGGCGCCAAAGAGCAGCGCGCCGAGCAGCGCCTTGCCTGGCCGCCAGGAAGCAAAGACGGTGAGCGCGATGCAGACCCAGCCGCGCCCGTTGATCATGCCGAAGAAGAAGGCGTTGAACGCCGACATGGTCAGGAAGGCGCCGCCGATCGCCATCAGCGCCGAGCCTGCAGCCAGCGCGCCCATCCGCAGCCCGGCGACGGAAAGCCCTTGTGCGTCGACCGAAGCCGGATTGTCGCCGACGGCGCGGATCGCGAGACCGAGCGGCGTCTTCGCCAGCACGAAGGCGGTGAGGCCGACGGCCGCGAAGGCGAGCCATGTCAGCGCCGTCTGCTGCGACAGGGCAGGGCCGAGGATCGGCACGGAGTCGAGGAAGCCGAGGCCGAGCGGCTGGAAGGGTTCGATGCGCGGCGGCGTCGTCACGGCGGGAAAGGCGACGCGGTAGCCGAAATAGGCGGCGCTCGTCGCGAACAGCGTGATGCCGATGCCGGCGACGTGTTGCGAGAGGCCGAGGACCACGGTCAGGCAGCCATGCAGCAGGCCGAGGCACGCCCCTGCCATCGCCGCCACAGTGACGCCGAGCCAAAGCGGCAGGCCAAGATAGACCGAAAGCCAGCCCGCCATGGCCCCGGCGACGAAGATGCCCTCGATGCCGAGATTGAGCACGCCCGCCCGCTCGCAGATCAGCGCGCCGAGCACGCCGAAGATCAGCGGCGTCGCGATCCGGATCGCCGCCGCCCAGAAATTGGCCTGCAGCAGAATCTCGAATGCCTCGCTCATGCCGTCTCCACCCGGCGCAGCCGATAGCGCAGGAACAGCGAGCCGACGAGGACGCAGAGCAGCGAGAGCGCCACGACCAGATCGGCGAAATAGTTGGAGACGCCGAGGCTGCGGCTCATCGTGTCGGCGCCGACGAAGATGCCGGCGATGAAGACCGCGGCCGGGACCACGGCCAGCGGTTCCAGCGCCGCCAGCATGGCGACGACGATGCCGGCATAGCCGAAGCCGGGCGAGAGGTCGCTGGTCAGATAGCCTTTCAGCCCCGCCACCTCGCCGGCCCCGGCCAAGCCGGCGAGCGCGCCGGAGATGAAGCCGGTCTTGACCAGCGTCGCCGCGACCGGGATGCCGGCGAAGGCGGCGGCGCTGGCATTGCCGCCGACCGCCCGCATCTCGAAACCCAGCACCGTCGCACGCTCCAGGAAGGCGACGAGCAGGGCTGCGACGAGCGCGATGATCAGTCCAGCATGCAGCCGCATCTGCGCGACGAGCTTTGGCAAGGCCGCCTCGTCGACGATAGGCGCCGACTGCGGCCAGCCCATGCCCATCGGATCCTTGAGCGGTCCTTCGAGCATCATCTGCACGAAGAGCAGCACGACGAAGTTGAGGAGAAGGGTCGTCACCACCTCGTCGACCGAGAGCTTCGCCTTCAGCAGCGCCGGCCCGAGCATCAGGAGCCCGCCCGCCAGCGCTCCGGCCAGGCAGACCAGCGGCAGCATCAGCCAGGGCGGCCCCTCGATCGCCCCGGAACCGATGGCGACGGCCGCGAGCGCTCCGGCATAGAGCTGCCCCTCCGCCCCGATATTCCAGAGCCGAGAGCGAAAGGCGATGGCTGCGGCGAGCCCGGTGAGGATCAGCGGCGTCGCCCGCGTCAATGTCTCCGTGAGCGCGAAGACTGAACCTGCGGCGCCAGCGAGCAGCAGGCCGATGGCGCGGGAGGCCGGGGCGCCGGTCAGCGCCAGGATGACGAGCGACAGCAGCAGCGCGGACAGCGCCGAGGCAATTGGGATCGCGATCCTGAGCAGCAGGGAAGGCTGCGCGCGCGGCTCGAAGCGGATCATGCCGCGGCTCCGAAGGCGGAGAAGGCTTCGCCTGCCATGGCGAGCCCGATCTCGGCCGCGCTTAGCCGGTCGGCGTCGGCTGTGGGCGTCAGCCGTCCGCCATGGATCACCGCAATGCGATGGCTCAGCGCGAAAAGCTCGTCGAGATCCTCCGAGATCAGCAGCACGGCCGCACCGGCCTCCGCCGCCTCGCGCAGCCGGCGATGGACGCTGACCGTCGCGCCGATATCCAGGCCGCGCGTCGGCTGGTTGGCGAGGATGAGGCGGGGTCCGCCCGCCAGCGCCCGCGCCAGCAGCAGCTTCTGGATATTGCCGCCGGAGAGCAGCCGAAGCGGGGCATCCGGGCCGGGGCAGCGGATGTCGTAGGAGGCGATGGCGTCCTGCGCCGCCGCGCGGATCGCCTCCGGCCGCAACAGGCCGAGATGGCTGAACGGCCTTTCACCGCGCCGCTCGATCACGAGATTCTCCGCGACCGTCATGTCGCCGACCATGCCGTCGCGATGGCGGTCTTCGGCGAGCCGCCCGACGCCGTCGCGCCGCCGCTCGGCCGGGCTAGCACCGCCCTGCCGGCCCAGGACCGTCATGATGCCGCTGTCGGGTCCGAGCAGGCCCGCGACCAGCCCGGCGAGGCTCGACTGACCGTTGCCGGACACGCCGGCGATGCCGACGATCTCGCCCTGTCGCAAGATCAGCGTGGCCTCGATCAGCCGCGTGCGGCCGGCGCCCGCCGAGACGCGCTGGAGCTCCAGTGCGGCCGGGCCGGGTCGGGCGGGCGCCGGGCGCTCGACCTCGACCTCTTCCCCGACCATCAGCTGTGCGATCAGGGCACGATCGGCGCCCACGGTCGGCCGGTCGGCGACCTTGCGGCCGGCGCGCAGCACGACGAGCCGCTGCGACAGTGCGAGCACCTCGTCGAGCTTGTGACTGATGAACACGATGCCCAGCCCCTCGGCGGCCAAGGCCCGCAGCGCCGCGAAAAGGCCTTCGGCCTCCTGCGGGGTCAGCACGGCCGTGGGCTCGTCGAGCACGAGGATGCGGGTGCGGCGCGAGAGCGCCTTGAGGATTTCGATGCGCTGGCGTTCGCCGACGCCGAGCTCCGCGACGCGAAGGTCGAGCCGCACGACAAGTCCCGTGCGCGCCATCAGGGCCTCGATGGTGCGGCGCATGGCGCGCCGCCCGCGCGCCAGCCCAAACAGCGGTTCGAGCCCGAGCACGATGTTCTCGAACCCGGTCAGGTTCTCGGCCAGGGTGAAATGCTGGTGCACCATCCCGATGCCGGCGTTGAGCGCCGCTAGCGGCGAGCCCTGCGGCAGCGGCTGCAGCTCGCCTTCGGGGGAAGCGACCGAGACCTCCCCCTGGTCGGCCAGATAATGGCCTAAGAGGATGTTCATTAGCGTGGTCTTGCCCGCGCCGTTCTCGCCGAGCAACGCGACGATCTCGCCGCAGTGCAAAGTGAGATCGACCGCGTCGTTCGCCGTCAGCGCGCCGAAGCGCTTGGTGATGCCGCGCAGCGCCAGGACGGGCGCGAAGGCTGGCCCCTCGGCGCTCAAGCGGTCGACTTCGGCTCTGCGTCGTTGACGTTCACGCGGAAGGCGCCGTCCAGAATGTCCTTCTCCTTTGCCTTCACGACGTCGATGACGTCCTGGGGCACGAGCTTGGGATCGAGCGGGGACAGGCTCGCGCCGCCATGGGCCATGTAACTGTAGACGCCGTAATCGGCAGGCTCGTAGGCGCCGCTGGCGACGTTCTTGATGACCCGGTCGATCGTAGGCTCCATGTGCCAAAGCGCCGAGGCCAGGACCACGCCCGGATACTGGGAGGCCGTGTCGATGACATTGCCGATCGCCTTGACGCCGCGCTCCTTGGCGGCGTCCGTGACGCCGAAGCGCTCGGCGTAGAGAACGTCCGCCTTCTTGTCGATCATCGCGAAGGCGGCTTCCTTGGCCTTCGGCGGGTCGTACCAGGAGTTGATGAAGGTCACGAGGAACTTCGCCTGCGGATTGACCGAAAGCGCGCCTTCCATGAAGGCGTTCATAAGCCGGTTGACCTCCGGAATGGCATAGCCGCCGACGAGGCCGATGACGTTTGACTTGGTCGCCTTGCCTGCCACCATGCCGGTCAGGAACGAAGGTTCGTGGATGAAGTTGTCGAAGACCGAGAAATTCGGCTTTGAGGGCTGGAACGAGGAGCCCATCAGATAGGCGGCCTTGGGGAAGTCGGTCGCGACCTTGCGCGCCGCGCGCTCGACGCCGAAGACCTCGCCGACGACAAGGTCGGCGCCTTCGGTCGAATATTGGCGCATGACGCGCTCGTAGTCGGTATTGGCGACGTTCTCGGAGAATTTATAGGTGATGTCGCCGCGCTCCTTGGCAGCGTTTAGCGCTTTGTGGATGCGTGAGACCCATTGCTGCTCGACCGGGACCGTATAGATGGCGGCTACGCTCAACGGTCTCTTGCCCTGAGCGAAGCCGCCCTGCGCGAGCGCCGTCGAAGCGAGACCCACACCCAGTCCGAGCGCCCTGCGCCGGTTCACCATCAGCACCATCGATCTCCTCCCCGACAACATGTTCGTCATGAGCTTAGGCTTACGCGTAAGGCTGAGCAAAGGTTGTGCCAGCGCGGTCGGCAACCTGACTAGCTGCTCGGTCTCGGGACTGTCGACCGGTGATCGCCACGTTACCCCGGCGCCAGTTCCTTCACGAGCCGGTATGCCAGCTGCCGCTCCCATTTGCGCGCCAGGAACGCGACGATGGCCTCGCGCCCTGGGAAGAACTGCGAGCGGTTCCGCCAGATACTGTCAGACGTATAGGCGAGAGCGACGCGCTCCGGAGAACGAGCGTGAACGGCGGCAGCGGCGGCCGCTTGATCGGCTCAGGCTTCCTTGAAGCCGTATTCCGGGATGCCCTGCCCGTTGCCGTAGTATTTGTACGGCAGGAACTTGCCCGACATCCCGATCTTGACGCGGTCGCCCTTCGGGTTCGGCTCGCGCTCGAAGGAGATGTTGAAGTCGATGGCCGACATGATGCCGTCGCCGAACTCTTCCTCGATCAGCGCCTTCCAGGCCGGCCCGTTGACCATCACCATCTCGTAGAAGCGATAGATCAGCGGGTCGGTTGGCGGCATCGGCGTGCCCGTGCCGCGATAAGGCACTTCGTTGAGCATGCGCTCTTCCATCTCGGTCAGGCCGAACAGCTCGGCCGCGGCCCTGGCGAGCGGCTTGACCAGCTTCATCTGGCCCAGCAGCGCCCCGACGATCAGCACCTCGGACATCCCGCCGATCTCCGAGGTGATATGCTTCCAGGTCCAGCCCTTCTCGCGCTTGATGTCGAGGATCTTCTCGGTCAGCTCTTCACGTTTCATGGTCTGCATCCTCTCGATAAAGATCGATCTTTGGCGCCTGGGGACAGCTCAGGCCGCGCGCGAGCCTGAGGGAGCCGTGCTTCCGCTGGCGGCCGGCCGCACCACTGGGGGGTGCCTGCGGTCGTAACCCGCCGGGATCGCGTCCTTGAACGTCTTCGAGCGGAAGACCAGGAAGTCGATCAAGTGGTTGCGGATGGCGTAGTAGTCGGGGTGATGATGGATCTCGGTCCGCACGCGGTTGCGGGGGAGGGGGTTCTCGACGATCTCGGCCACCATCGCCTGCGGTCCGTTGGTCATCAGCACGATACGGTCGGCGAGATAGATCGCCTCGTCGACGTCGTGGGTGATCATGAAGGCGGTCTGACCGGTCTCCAAGCAGATGCGCCGGACCTCGTCCTGCAGCGTTCCGCGTGTCAGGGCATCAAGCGCCGAAAAGGGCTCGTCCATCAGCATCATCTTGGGCTCGATCGACAGCGCGCGTGCGATGCCTACGCGCTGCTTCATCCCGCCCGAAAGCTCGGACGGCTTTTTCAGTTCGGATCCCTTGAGGCCGACCTTCTCGATGAAGGCCATCGCATGGGCCTGCACCTTCGCCCTCGGCCAGTCGCGGTGCCGGGCCGCGACTGCATAGGCGACGTTTCCGAGCACGGTGCGCCACGGCAGCAGGGAATGGCCCTGGAAGATCACGGCGCGATCCAGCGACGGGCCTTCGATCGCCCTGCCGTCGACGATCGCTGCGCCGTCATCGGGTGCATCGAGCCCGTTCAGGATGTTGAGGACGGTGGTCTTGCCGCAGCCGGAGTGGCCGATGACACAGGCGAACTCGCCCTTTCTCATCGAGAACCAGAGATCTTCGAAGATCGTCGTGGTTCCGCCCCCGCTCTTCGGATAGCGCCGGGAAATGCCCTCGATCGAAATGAATTTGGGGTTGGCCGACAGATCCTGCATGACGCCGCTCAATCCGGATAGGTGACGGCGCGCTGGAACCGCGCCAGGGTCTGGTCGAGGAGCATGCCCATCACGCCGATCACGAAGATGGCGACGATCACATTGGTGATCGAAAGGTTGTTCCACTCGTTCCAGACGAAGTAGCCGATGCCGGTGCCACCCACGAGCATCTCGGCTGCCACGATGACGAGCCAGGCTATGCCGATCGATATCCGCATGCCGGTCAGGATCGTCGGGGCCGCGGCCGGCAGGATGACGGTGAAGGCGCGCCTGACCGGGCCGACCTCGAGGGTGCGCGCCACGTTCAGCCATTCCTTCCGCACGGCCGATACGCCGAAGGCTGTGTTCAGCAGCATCGGCCAGACCGAGCAGATGAAGATGACGAAGATCGCCGAAATGCCCGAATCCTTGATCGTGTAGAGCGCCAGCGGCATCCAGGCCAAAGGCGAGATCGGCTTGAGCACCTGGATGAATGGGTCGAGCGCCTTCGAGATCAGTGGCGACATGCCGATCAGGAAGCCGAGCGGGATCGCCAGCAGAACCGCCAGCGCATAGCCGAGCAGCACCCGTCCGAGCGAATAGGCGAGCTGGATTCCGAGCCCCTTGTCGTTGGGGCCCTTGTCGTAGAAGGGGTCCTTCAGATGCCCCCAGATCGTCTTGGCGACATCGAGCGGTCCGGGCATCGCGGACTTGCCCTGCGTGACCTGCTGGCCCATCAGCTTGGCGTATTCCGGATCGATGTTGGACGCTGGCCCGCTCCCGCCCAGCGTGGCGATCTGCCAGGCGGCCAGGAAGACGAGGAGAATCGTCAGCGACAGGACCGAGGCGCGAAGATTGGGGCTGATCGTCATTCTACCGCTCCGTCACCAGCGCGTCAGCTGCGCTTGATCGGGAAGCTTTTGAGGTAGTCCTCGGGCTTTGCGGCGTCGAAGGTCTTGCCCATCATCACGATGGTCTTCGAACCCGGAGCCGGCGGGGTCAGCCCGACCTCCTGCATCAGCTTGGCGGTATCGGTTGCGAGATAGACCTTGGAGGCGATGCCGGCATAATCGACGTCGCCCTTGATCTGGCCCCAGCGCTTCATCTGCGTCAGCATCCAGACGGCGAAGCTGTCATAGGGAAACGGATCGAAGTCGATGCGGTTGGCGTCGCGCTTCACCTGCCCCAGCCCGTCCGCATAGGTGCCGGTCAGGATCTGTTCCAGCACCGTCACCGGCTGGTTGAGATAGTTCGCCGGCGCGATGGCCTCGGCGATCGACTTCCGGTTCTCCTGCTTGGAGGCGAAGGCTGTCGCGTCGATGATCGCCTTGAGCAGGGCGCGATAGGTGTTGGGCTGGCTGGTGACGAACTCCTGGCTGGCCGCGAAGCCGCAGCAGGGATGGCCGTTCCACAGCTCCTTGGTCAGCAGATGGATGAAGCCCACGCCGTCGAAGACCGCACGCTGGTTGAAGGGGTCCGGCCCCAGGAACCCGTCGATGTTGTCGGCGCGGAGATTGGCGACCATCTCCGGCGGCGGCACGGCGCGGATCTGGACGTCGGTATCCGGGTCGAGCCCATGCTCGGCCAGATAATAGCGGAGCAGGTAGTTGTGCATCGAATAGTCGAAGGGCACCGCGAATTTGAAGCCCTTCCAGCTCTTCGGATCGCGCTTGTCCTTGTGCTTCATCGACAGCGTGATCGCCTGGCCGTTGATGTTCTCGACGGCCGGCATCGTGTACGGGATCGGATTGGATCCCGCGCCCATCGAGATCGCCAGCGGCATCGGCGCCAGCATATGGGCGGCGTCGTATTCCTTGTTGATGGTCTTGTCGCGGATGACGGCCCATCCGGCGGTCTTGATGACCTCGACGTTCAGCCCGTGCTTGGCGTAGAAGCCCATCGGCGAGGCCATGATGATCGGGGTCGCGCAGGTGATCGGAATGAACCCGACCTTGAGGTCCTTCTTTTCGATGCCGCCGGTCTGAGCGAGCGCCTCCGTGGCAAACCCGATCGGAAAGACGGAGGCGATCGCGGCGGCGGCGGTGGAGGCGCCCAGCGTCTTGATGAACAGCCTTCTAGCCTCGTCCTGCGGGAAAACCGCTCTCATCAGCGCGTTCTCGACGACGCGGCGATAGGTCGTCTCTTCCGAAGGCGCGGCGACAGTCTCGGCGCGCATCGCCTGATTGTGAGCCGCCTCGCTGTCATGCCGCCCGCAGGCGCAGCCGCGGACCAGTCGGCGCGTCGCGTCGAAAGCGTCCTTGAACAAAGCCATCTGCATGCCCTCCGGCTGGATTGGATCTTCAGTGTCGATCCAGCAACCTTCGGGCCAACTCCGGCCATGAGGCTCGATGCAATGAAATCAGCGGCTTGCAGCCTGATGAGGTTTGACGATATATCGTGAATTACGAAATATCGTGCGCCTGTGACGAAATCTCGTGAATCCGGAGCGGATAGAGTGGGGCAGAATCCGGTGTTCGATACCTTCCCCGAAGCGCTCCTCCAGATCGATCTCGGCTCCGGGGCGATCCTGGCTGCGAACCGGGGGGCGGCACAGTTGCTGGGGCGGAGCGTTCCATCGCTCTGCACCCTCGGCATATTCGATGTCTTCGTCGACCAGCGGCCGGCGGTCACCGTCTTCAGCGACGCCGTATCGGCGCAGAAGCAGTGGTGGACGCGCGATCTCGTCCCGGCGCATCCATCCGGCCGCCGGTTGGCTGTGGAATGCGCCGGGACGATGCTGGCCCTGACATCTCCGCCGGTGATGCTGCTGACCCTGTTCGACCTGGAGGCGCGCCACAAACGCGACCTCGATGCGGAAGCGGAGGCCTATCAGCGCGGCGGGCTGTCGGAATGGCTGCGCAGCGAGCGCCTGTTTCAAGATATCGAGCGCGGCAACCAGCTGATCCTGCGCGCGGCGGGAGAAGGAATCTTCGGCGTCAGCACCGATGGAAAGACCACTTTCGTCAATCCGGCGGCGGAAAAGATGCTCGGCTGGGATACCGGAGACCTCGTCGGGCGCGACATGCATGCGATGGTGCATCACCACCGCCCGGACGGCAGCCATTACCCCCATGAAGAATGCCCGATCTACGCCGCCTTCCGGGACGGCGCCGTCCACCATGTCGAGAACGAGATGTTCTTTCGCAAGGACGGGTCCGGGTTCTGGGTAGAATACACCTCGACCCCGATCCGCGACCGCGGCCGCCTCGTCGGGGCCGTGATCATTTTCCGCGACGTCAGCGAGCGCCATGCTGCCGACGAGCGGCTGCGCGCGGCCCTGGCCGAGGTGGATACGCTGCGCGAAAGGCTGCAGCATGAAAACGCCTATCTGCAGGAGGAGATGCGCATCGAGCGCAACCATGGCGGCGTCATCGGCCGCTCGGCCGCGATCCGGCGCGTGCTCAGCCAGGTCGAGCTCGTCGCCAAGACGGATGCGGCCGTGCTGATCACGGGCGAATCCGGCACCGGGAAGGAGCTGATCGCCAATGCCATCCACGAGGCGAGCCGACGCAGCGCGAGGCCCCTCATCCGCGTCAATTGTGCCGCGATCCCGCGAGAGCTGTTCGAGAGCGAGTTCTTCGGCCATGCCAAAGGCGCCTTTACCGGCGCCCTGCGGGACCGGGTCGGGCGGTTCGAGCTGGCCGATGGCGGCACGCTGTTCCTGGACGAGGTCGGCGAGATCCCGATCGAACTGCAGGGCAAGTTGCTGCGCATCCTGCAGGAGGGACAGTTCGAACGTGTCGGAGAAGAGCGGACGAGGCGGGTCGATGTCCGCATCATCGCGGCGACCAACAAGGATCTGCGGCGAGAGGTCGATGCGCGTCGTTTCCGAGAGGACCTGTATTTCCGTCTCGACGTCTTTCCGATCGCCTCGACCCCGCTGCGTGACAGGCCGGACGACATCCCGCTCCTGGCCATGCATTTCCTCGAAGGCGCACGACGCAAACTTAAGGTCGAAGGCCTGACGTTGAGCGAGGGAGATGTCGCCCGACTGCTGGCCTATGGCTGGCCCGGCAATGTCCGCGAACTGCAGAATGTCATCGAGCGCGCGACCATTCTGGCACGCAATGGCCGCCTTGTGATCGATCTCCCTTCTTCTAAACCGCGATCGCCCCTGGTTCCAGCCGAAGCCTCCACGAACACCTTGATCATGACCGAGGCCGAGCGTGTGCACCGCGATCGGCAAGCCATCTTGACTGCGTTGAGCATGACGGGTTGGCAGGTTAGCGGAAAGCTCGGGGCTGCCGAGCTTTTGGGGATACGGCCTACTACACTCGCGTCGAGAATGAAGGCGCTTGGAATTGTCAGAAGGCGTATCGAGTGATGCGACCAGCGTCAATTTGGGCAATTCGCGCCATTCGCCGACGTTGGCGCCCCGTCCGAAAGCGGACGCCGATCCTAGCGCTCATGGCGCAGGATTGGCGTCAGAGCCTCCCGAGGCAGTCCCGTCAATCCGCCTCGGACTAGGCACGACTATCGTCCCTTGTCGAGGAAGGCGCGGATCATGGCCACCGTGGCAGCCGGATTTTCTGCCATGATCTAGTGGCCGGAATCGGGGATGACGCCTTCGGTCACGTCGCTGGCTGCAGCCCGCATCACCGCCGCCATCGCGGCGCCGAACGACTTCTCGGGACACTCGATTTGCCTGACATGATCGGTAGCACCGCGCCACATCCGGACATTCAGAAGCGGCTTGGAACCGGACATTCAAAGCCGAGGGAGCGAGCAGTTTTACCCGGCAAGTTGACAGCTACCACGCACCGGCTGGGCTTTGCAGGCTCCGCCGCTCAGCCTTCGCCGATGCTTCTCGTCACCAGCCGGTTCAGCCTTTCGGCGAATGCATTGGCGTTTGCCGGGCGCTCCCCATCCAAGACGCGAGCGGTATCCAGTAGAAGATGCGCGACGTCGCTGCGCAGCGCGCCATCCTCGACGGCGGCGAGAGCCGCGACTACCGCATGACGCGGGTTGACCTCCAGAATCGGCTTGGCCGCGCTGTCGATCCGGCCGGCAGCATTAAGCAGGCGCTCGAACTGGCGATCGGGTCCCTGGTCGGACGCCACGAGGCACACGGCGCTCTCGGTGAGCCGATCCGAGGCCCTGACATCGGCGACCTCGTCCGCCAGGGCTTCCTTCATCGACGTGAGCAGAGCGCCGATCTGCTCGCTCGTCTCGGCGGAAGGCGCCGCCGCGCCGTCGAGCAGCGGGATAAGGCCGAGATCGGCGGCACCCTGCGTCACCGACTTGAACGGCTTGCCCTCGAAATCGGGCGCGGCCGAGACCCAGAAGCTGTCGACCGGATCGGACAGCAGCAGCACCTCGATGCCGCGCGCCCGGAAGCCTTCTAGCTGTGGCGAGTTGGCGATCCGGCCGACATCGTCGCCGACGATATAGTAGATCGCGGTCTGGTTTTCCTTGAGGGCGCCGACATAGTCCTTCAGGCTCCTCCAGCCCTCGCCGGACGCGGTCGTCCGGAAGCGGGAGAGATCGAGAAGCTGCGCGCGGCGCTCGAAATCCTCGTAGAGCCCTTCCTTGATGACCGCGCCGAAATTCTCCCAGATCCTGGCGAAAACCTCGGCGTCCTGTCCGGCCAGCTTCGCGAGATCGGAGAGGATGCGGCTGGTGACGCCCTTCTTGATCGCACCGAGCAGCGGGCTGTTCTGGATCATCTCGCGGGAGACATTCAGCGGCAGGTCGGCGGTGTCGACGATGCCGCGGACGAAGCGCAGATAGCGCGGCATCAATTCGGCTTCGTCGGTGATGAAGACGCGCTTCACATAGAGCTTGATCCGCCCCTTGCGGTCGGCATCGAAAAGATCGAACGGGCGCGCGCCCGGCACGAAGACGAGCGCGGTGTATTCGTGCCGGCCCTCGGCACGGAAGTGGATCGTCGCGGCCGGCTCGTCATACTGCCCGGCGACGCTGCGATAGAAATCGGCGTATTCGTCCTTCGAGATCTCGCTCTTCGGCCTTGTCCAGAGTGCGGCGCCGTCGGCGAGCGTGGCCGGCTCCGCTCCCGGCTTCTCGACCAGCGCGATCGGCACCGGCACATGGCCGGACTGCTCCTTGACGATACGCTCCAGGGTCCAACGCTCGGCATAGGTCTTGGCATCGTCCATCAAGCGGAGCGTCACCCGCGTCCCGCGCGCAGGAGCTTCCTCCAAGGCAACCGGCGCCACCGTGAATTCGCCCTTGCCATCCGAGGACCAGGCCCAGGCCTCGTCGCTGCCGGCGCGGCGGCTGACGACCTCGACCTCGGCGGCGACCATGAACGCGGAATAGAAGCCGACGCCGAACTGGCCAATCAGCTGGGCGCCGTCCTTGCCGTCGGCGGCCGTGACCCGCTCCATGAAGCTGCGTGTGCCGGAACGGGCGATGTTGCCGAGCGCCTCGACCATCTCGTCGCGGCTCATGCCGATGCCGTTATCCGCGATGACGAGCCGGCCCGCCTCGGCATCCGCCTCGATGGTGATCGCGAGCTTCGGCTCCTCGCCGAGCAGCTCGGGTTGCGCGATCGCCTCGTAGCGCAGCTTCTCGCAAGCGTCGGCGGCGTTCGAGATCAGCTCGCGCAGGAACACGTCCCGGTCGGAATAGACCGAGTGCACCATCATGTGCAGGAGGCGGGAAACGTCGGCTTCGAAGCTGCGCTGCTCAGCGGTCGCGGTTGTCATCGGTTCGTGTCCGGGCAAATCTTCAAGAAGAAGGAGGATAGCAATAGCAAAAGAGTTCAGGACTGGGAGCGATAACGCTCGACGGCGCGTAGCGCCAAATCCTCCTCGTCCTCGGCGAGGCTCGCAAGTGCCGTGACGAGGTGAGCGAGGCGGGTCCGCGCGCGCTCATGGGTGTCCGCAGGAAGCGCAGGCTTGATCTGCGCCCATGCCGTTTCAACGGCTGCCTGCGCGCGCCAGCTCGATCGGACCGCTCAGCGATGAGAAGGGCATATCCTGCGAACTTTCGAAGCATAGAGGCGCCGATGCGGAGTCGTGGGCGCCGCGTAGCCGCGGCGCCCGGGTTGCATCAGTAGTCCATGCCGCCGGCCGGCATCGCCGGAGCGGCTTCCTTCTTCGGGAGCTCGGCGACCATCGCCTCGGTGGTGATCAGCAGGCCGGCGACCGAAGCCGCGTCCTGGAGTGCCGTGCGCACGACCTTGGTCGGGTCGATGATGCCGGCCTTGACCAGGTCGCCGTACTCGCCGGTCTGGGCATCGTAGCCCCAGGCGTAGTCGGACGACTCCAGGAGCTTTCCGACCACGACCGCGCCATCGCCGCCGGCATTCTCGACGATCTGGCGGGCCGGCGCGGTGATCGCCTTGCGGACAATCTCGATGCCCGTCTTCTGGTCGTCATTGCCGGCCTTGAGGCCTTCCAGCGCCTTGACGGCGCGCAGGAGCGCAACGCCGCCGCCGGGGAGGATGCCTTCTTCCACCGCGGCGCGGGTGGCATTCAGGGCGTCGTCGACGCGGTCCTTCTTCTCCTTGACCTCGACTTCGGTCGCGCCGCCGACGCGGATGACCGCGACGCCGCCGGCGAGCTTGGCCAGACGCTCCTGGAGCTTCTCGCGGTCGTAGTCCGAGGTCATCTCCTCGATCTGCGCCTTGATCTGCGCGACACGGGCCTCGATCTCGGTCTTCTTGCCCGCCCCGTCGACGATCGTGGTGTTCTCCTTCTCGATGCGCACCTTCTTGGCGCGCCCGAGCATCTGGAGCGTGACGTTCTCCAGCTTGATGCCGAGGTCCTCGCTCACGGCGGTTCCGCCGGTCAGGATGGCAATATCCTCGAGCATGGCCTTACGGCGGTCGCCGAAGCCGGGCGCCTTGACGGCCGCGATCTTGAGGCCGCCGCGGAGCTTGTTGACGACGAGGGTGGCGAGGGCCTCGCCTTCTACGTCCTCCGCCACGATCAGCAGCGGCTTGCCGGTCTGCACCACCGCTTCCAGCAGCGGCAGCATCGCCTGGAGACCGGAGAGCTTCTTCTCGTGGATGAGGATGTAGGGGTCCTCAAGCTCGGCGACCATCTTCTCGGCATTGGTGATGAAGTAGGGCGAGAGGTAGCCACGGTCGAACTGCATGCCCTCGACGACGTCGAGCTCGGTTTCGGCGGTCTTGGCTTCCTCGACAGTGATGACGCCCTCCTTGCCGACCTTCTGCATCGCCTCGGCGATCATCGCGCCGATGGTGCGGTCGCCATTGGCGGAGATGGTGCCGACCTGGGCGACCTCCTCCGAGCCGGTGATCGTCTTGGAATGCTCGCCGAGCGACTTCGTCACGGCCTCGACCGCAAGGTCGATGCCGCGCTTCAGGTCCATCGGGTTGATGCCGGCGGCAACGGCCTTGGCGCCTTCGCGCACGATCGCCTGGGCGAGCACGGTCGCGGTCGTAGTACCGTCGCCAGCGGCGTCGTTCTGCTTCGACGCCACCTCACGCACCATCTGGGCGCCCATGTTCTCGAACTTGTCGGAAAGCTCGATCTCCTTGGCGACAGTGACGCCGTCCTTGGTGATGCGCGGAGCGCCGAACGACTTCTCGATCACGACGTTGCGGCCCTTCGGACCCAGCGTGACCTTCACGGCATTTGCCAGCGTATCGACGCCGCGCAGCATCCGCTCGCGCGCGTCCTGCGAAAACTTCACGTCCTTCGCAGCCATGATTCCTCACTCCTTCAGACTTGAGGTTTCAGGTTGATAATGTGGAATGAAGACCCCGTCAGGCGGCCTTCTTGAGGGTCGCAGTCGTCTCGACGACGCCCATGATGTCGGACTCCTTCATGATCAGGAGATCCTGGCCATCGATCTTGACCTCGGTGCCGCTCCATTTGCCGAAGAGGACGCGGTCGCCGACCTTGACGTCGGGCGGCACAAGCTTGCCGGTCTCGTCGCGCGCGCCGGCGCCGACCGCGACGACCTCGCCCTCCTGCGGCTTTTCCTTGGCGGTGTCGGGGATAATGATCCCGCCTTTGGTCTTCTCCTCGGCGTCGATGCGCTTCACGACGACGCGGTCATGCAGTGGCCGAAACTTCATGAGTTCCTCCAGTTTCCATGTCGGTCACATGTCAAAGCGGGCCGGCCCTGTACGGGTCTCGCGGCGAGGTTCCGCGCGCCCCTGAGGCGCCGTGCCCGCGCGATGATCTAGGTTGCCCGATTTTTGCCTTCAAGAGGCTGGCAGCACTTTTTTCAATCGAGTGCTAACGCCTTGAATTCGTGGAGCTAGCTGGAATTTTTCGGCTTGCGGACGCATTGGATTTGCGCTGCCATGAGCAACGCAACCATGGAGCTGAAAGGAATGGCTTCCACCGACTTCGCCCGCCAGATCGCGGGCTATGGCCTGACCACCGCCGGCATCCTCTATCGCCTGCCCGACCACCCTTCGATCCTGCAGGAATTCATCTGGCAGGACTATGATCTCGCCCCGCGCTTCCCCGAGCTCAACAAGTTCCTCGCCTTCTGGCAGGCCAAGCTCGACGGCAAGCTGTTCCGCATCACCGTCACCCATAAGGACCTGATCGGCCCCGCCGATCTCAGCGCGGTGAGCGGTGAGTTCCGGCTGCAGTAAGGGGGAAATCGCTTCGGCGCTCGAACCTCTTGAAGCTCAACCTCCGGGACCCAAATTCATCCCGCGCGCCTCGCGCAGCAACTGAAAGGAGCTTTTTGGAGGACCCACCGATGAGCCAGCCATTGACCGCGCTCGTGCCGCCCGCTCGCCCGGATACCGACGACGCCGCCCTGGACCGGCTATTGCACCCGAGCCGGTTCTACGAGCGTCCGCGTGATGTCCTGCGCGACATTTCGCTTCCCAACTCGGAAAAGCGGGCGATCCTGTCGTCGTGGGCATCCGACGCCTGTGCCGTGGACTCATGCCCCGCCTTGCGACACCCACCTTTTGCCTCTCACCCGATCGGCTTCGACGAGGTCATGGACGCGCTCGCATTGCTCGATCGCGGCGAGAGTGGCAGGCGGTTCGACAGGGCGAGCAGATATGCGACGCCCAGCGACCTCCTGTCCCTGTAAGCATGGAGGTTCACGTGTCCGCTGTCGAATTCATCCAGCGCAGGCGGCCTCTCGACAAGGCAGGGCTGGCTCGCCTGACCGCACTGGCGATGCTCGCAGGCGCGAGCGGGTTCATCCTCGCGATCATCGTGACATGACCTGAGCCCCGCCTAGCTTTCGGCGGGGCAGCTCTGGCTTCAACGGTGCCGGTTCAACCGGGAAGCGTCGTCGCCAGCGCCTTTTGCGAGGCACCAAACGGGTCTCTCAAAAATTTACACCCCTCTTGAACCGCGCCTGACCCGATCCAAATCGATTGTTGCCGATCGCCTTTTGCGGGATCGGCCGGTCAAGCCGGCGTCGGTTAGACCTCGGGATGACCGACTTGTACCCATGTTGCTCAATGGAGGATGTGGTTATGAGAACCGTCTTCGATTTTTCTCCCCTGTATCGGTCGAGTATTGGCTTCGACCGCTTATTCCATGCGCTCGAAGCTGCTAACCGGCAGGATCCGGCCGGCAACTGGCCGCCCTACGACATCGTCAAGACTGGTGACGACGACTATCGCATCACGATGGCCGTGGCCGGCTTCGCGCGGGACGAGCTGGCGATCACGCACGAGCCGAACCTGCTGATGGTGTCGGGGCAGCAGGCCGGCCACGACAATGGCCGATATCTCCACCACGGCATCGCCGAGCGAGCCTTCCAGCGCCGCTTCGAGCTCGCGGACCATGTGAAGGTGGTGGCCGCCAACCTCGAGAACGGTCTGCTGACGGTCGATCTGAAGCGCGAGCTACCGGAAGAGATGAAGCCGCGCCGGATCGAGATCGCTACCGGCGCCGCACTGCCGAAAGCCGATCGGCCGCAGATCGATACCGAGAAGCGCGCAGCCTGAGCAGAGGCTGCCTTAAGTCCGACGCTAGACGCCGGGCGAGGCGCCCGGCGTCGCAAGCGCATCCTGCATTTGAACGCAAGGAGGACTGCTATGCGCGTTCGAGATCTGATCCCCTGGGGTCGCGACAACGGCCACCGGGTCCCCACGCTTTATCGCAATGATCGGCCCAATCCCGTCTTTGCGCTTCATCGCGCGGTCCCCCAAAGGCGAGAAGCGAGCCGATCGTGAAGACAAGGAGAGACAGTTTTCGGAGCAGTACTACGGTCGCTTCGGGCGTCGTATCTCTCTCGGCTACGAGGTCGAGCAGGACAAGATCGATGCCCGCTTCAAGAATGGCGTGCTGACGGTCGTCATCCCCAAGAGCGAGAGGGCACAGTCTCAGGTTCTGGCGGCGCGCCTTGGGGGCGCCATCAGGGTCTCAGCCGTGGCCCGCTCACCTTGCCTCTCCGGACATGGAGAAGATCTTCAGCGCCTGCCGGTGGCAGTTCAGCCATAGGTCTTCGCCCGGCTTGGCATCCCGTCCACCACGCTGCTCGATCGTGACGAGGTCTCCGTTGGCGAGCTTGCAATGCACGTATCGCGTGCTGCCGAGATATTCGGCGAACTCGACCTGCGCCGGCAGCGCATTGTCCTGCCTGTCCGTGATCGACCAGTGCTCGGGGCGGATGCCGAGCTTGATCGCTTCCTGCGACCTGGCAGGCATGGGCCGATCGAGCTCGATCTCTGTCCCTGCGATGCTGATGCGGGTCGCCGTCAGGCAGGTTCCGTCGATGATGTTCATGCGCGGCGAGCCGATAAAGCCGGCGACGAAGAGATTGGCGGGGTTCTCGTAGACCTCCCGGGGCGAGCCGACCTGCTCGATCCTGCCGTCACGCAGCACCACGATGCGGTCGGCCAGCGTCATCGCCTCGGTCTGATCGTGGGTGACATAGATCATCGTATTGCCGAGCTCGCGATGGAGCCGCGCGATCTCGACGCGCATGCTGACGCGCAACTCGGCATCGAGATTGCTCAGCGGTTCGTCGAACAGGAAGACCAGCGGCTTGCGTACGATTGCGCGCCCGATCGCGACGCGTTGCCTCTGACCGCCCGAGAGCTGACCGGGCCGGCGGTCCAGCAATGGTCCGATCTTGAGAATCCCGGCCGCCGCCTCGACCTGCCGCCGGATCTCCGCCGCCGGCGTTCGGGCAATCTCCAGGCCGAAAGCGAGGTTCTCGCGCACGCTCATATGCGGGTAGAGCGCGTAGGATTGGAAGACCATGGCGATGCCGCGCTTGGCCGGGTCGAGATCGGTGACGTCCCGACCGGCGATCAGGATGTCGCCGTCCGTTACCTCCTCCAGCCCGGCAATCATACGCAGCAGGGTCGACTTCCCGCAGCCGGACGGGCCGACGAAGACGATGAACTCGCCGCCTTCGACCTTGAGATCGAGGTCATGGATGACGTCGACCGAGCCGAAGCTCTTGCGCACGCCCTTGAGCTCGATGGTGGCTTTTGGCTGTGCCGAGTTATGCTGCGCGCTCATCGGCCGCCCCTGATCCAGACCAGCATCTCGCCGGGTTCGCGATTATCCCAGAGGTGATAGGGTACGAGACGCGCCGTCATCGTGGCATATTCCGGCGGATGGTCATCGTAGAGCCGACCCTCCCGCTGCGGCCACTGCTCGCGCCGCACCGGCAGGTCGATCGCCACCGCCCCGCCGAGATCGGGCACCGGAACCGTCTTCGCGGCCGAAAGGTCTTCCGGCACGATCAGGGCGTTGAGGTCGGCTGCATTGTCGACCTCCTCGGCGCAATAGATCAGCGGCCCACGCGCGATCGCGACACGGCCGAGATCGGCCTTCACCGCTGGGTGGGCATGAAGCGCGCGCACCGGCATCGGCAGGTCGAGCGCGATAGTGTCGCCATCCTTCCATTCCCGGGCGAGATGCAGATAGCCGTCGCCGTTCTCCACCATTGGCACAGCCTCGCCGTTCAGCGTGACGGCGGCCTGGCCGCACCAGCCCGGCATTCTCAGCGACAGGGTGAAGCGCGCCGGCCGGTCCAGCCCGATGGTGATGTCGACCCGACCGTCTGCCGGATAGTCCGTTTCCTGCCTCACCGTCACCGCGGTTGCGCCGGCGCTGAGGCGCGCCGTACTGGCGCCGTAGAGGTGTACGGCGATGCCGTCCGCCGAGATGCCGTACATATAGCTGCCGATCGCCGTCACCGTGCGGGCGATGTTGGGCGGGCAGCATGGGCAGCGATGCCAGCTCCAGCGATGGTGGCGACCGCGGCTCTCCAGCGGGTTGTCGTAGAAGAAGCGCGAGCCGTCGATCGAGAGCCCCGAGAGAGCGCCATTGTAGAGCGCCTGCTCCATGATGTCGGCATAGCGTCGGTCCGGCCCCCGCCCGAGCATGCGGCTCGCCCACATCATCAGCGCCACCGCCGCGCAGGTCTCGGCATAGGCGCTCTCATTGGGCAGGTCGTAATAGTCGGTAAAGCCCTCATTGCTGGCCGCCGGGCCGATGCCGCCGGTGACATACATCTGCTTTGAGGTCAGGTCCTCCCAGAGCCGGTTCAGCGCGTCGGTCAGGCTGTCGTCACCGAACTCGGTCGCGACATCGGCCATCCCGGAATAGAGATACATCGCCCGCACTGCATGGCCGACGACCTTGCCCTGCTCGCGCACCGGCAGATGCGACTGGTTGTAGGTGTAGGTCTTGTGGCGCCACTGCGCCGGATCGACGCCGCGTGCCGCCGCCTCGACGTCGAAGTAGTGCGGCTGCTGGCCGCGCTGCTCGATGAAATAGCGGGCGAGGTCGAGATAGCGCTGCTCGCCGGTGGCGCGACCGAGCCGGATCAGCGCGAGCTCGATCTCCTCATGCCCGCAATAGCCCGGCTTCTGGCCAGGCTTCGGCCCGAAGGTCTCGTCGATATGGTCGGCATAGCGGCACATCACATCGAGCAGCTTGCGCTTGCCGGTGGCGTGGAAATAGGCCACGGCCGCCTCCATCAAATGCCCGGCGCAATAGAGCTCATGACAGTCGCGCAGATTGGTCCAGCGATGGCCCGGCTGCATCCGGACGAACCAGGAATTCATGTAGCCGTCCGGCTGCTGGAGGCCCGCGAACATCTCGATGATCGCGTCCATCTTCGCCTCGAGATCGGCGTTAGGCTTGCGGTAGAGCGCATAGGCTGCCGTCTCGATCACCTTGGCGACGTCCGAATCCCAGAACATCTGGACATTCACAGTGTCGGGCGTGCCATCGGCACGCATGTGCCAGGGCATCTTCACAGGCGGCACCGGCCGGGCCGGATCGATCTGGTCGAACATGCCGGCCGCGACGCAGCGGTCATAGAGGATCATCGCCGTCCTGTCGGCGACAGCGTCGATGCGCTCGCCCCAGAAGCCGCGAACGTCGACGTCGGGCACGGCTGGTGGCCTGTAGCCGCTGGCCCGGGGCTGATCGTGAGAGGTCATGCTGTCACCGCTTGGTTGTCGGGAAGGTTCACTTGACGGCGCCCGCGGTCAGACCGCGGATGTAGTAGCGCTGCAGCAGCAGGAAGAGCGCGAGGCACGGCGCCATCATCAGCATCACGCCGGACTGCACTGCGCCCCAGTCGATGGTGCCGAACTGGCCGGAGCGGACTGCGGCCATCATCACCGGCAGGGTGTACTTCTTCTGGTCCGTCAGCAGGATCAGCGCCGCCAGGAACTCGTTCCAGGAGGCCAGGAAGGCAAAGATCGCGACCGTCGCGACGCCCGGCAGCACCAGCGGCAGCATCACCCGGCGCAACATCAGGAAGACCGAGGCGCCGTCGACGCGGGCCGCATCCTCGATCTCCTTCGGCACGGCGTCGAAGGCGTTGCGCATCATGAAGATCGAGAAGGGCAGATGCAGCGTCACATAGATCAGGACGATGCCGGGCAGCGTGTTCTGCAGGCCGAGCTTGGTCAGGATCAGGAATAGCGGCGTCAGGATCGACTGGAACGGGATCATCACCGTCGAGATGATCAGCACGAACAGCACGTTCTTGAGCGGGAACTTGAAGCGCGAGAAGCCGTATCCCGCCAACAGGCTGATAACGACCGTGACGGCCACGGTCGCAGCGGCGACGGTCAGGCTGTTGCCGGCATAGGTCCAGATGCCGACGCCATATTTCTGCAGGTTTTCGTAGCTCTGAGTGCTGAACCCTTCCACAGGCCAGGGTGGCAGCGGCGGACGCGCGGCTTCGGCCGATGGCTTGAACGACACCAGTGCGCTCCAGGCGATCGGCGCAACGAACAGCAGCGAGATGAAGAGCCCGATCGTGTGATAGCGCGTCGCGGCAAAGAGGCGGCGACGCGCTGTGGCTGACTTGCGGTTTGACATCACGCGCCCTCCGGCGTGCGCAGCAGGCGCAGTTGCACCACGCTGATCGTGACCAGGATCACCAGCAGCACCATCGACATCGCCGCGCCGTAGCCGAGGCGGAAGGAGACGAAGGACTGGCTGAAGATCCAGTAGACAGCGGTGACCGTGCTGTTCTGCGGTCCGCCATCGGCGATGATGTAGAACTGGTCGAAGGCGAGCACCGAGCCGGCGACCGAGAGGATCAGAGCCAGGGCGATGGTCCGTCGCATCAGCGGCAGGGTGATGCGGCGGAAGCGTTGCCAGGGCGAGGCGCCGTCCATCCGCGCCGCCTCCTGCACCTCCGAGGAAATGCCCTGCAAGCCGGTCAGCAGGATGATCATGTTGAAGCCGGCCGTCTTCCAGACGACCATGACGATGATCGACCAGAAGGTGGTGTCGAAGGAGGCAAGCAGGTTGACCGGCTTCTCGGTCAGGCCGAGCCGGTAGGCCAGGGGCGAGAACAGGCCGACATCGACATTCATCAGCCAGGCCCACAGCAGACTGGCCGAGCCGAAGCCGACGACGACCGGCAGGAAGATCGCAGTGCGATAGAGCTTGGTCAGCGGCCGCGCCTTCTCGACGAAGAGCGCCAGCGGGAAGGCGACCGCAAAGATCGCGATCGTGACGATCACCGTGTAGTAGCCGGTGAAGCGCATCGCGTTCCAGAAGCGCTGGTCGCTAGCCAGGTTGAGATAGTTGGTGAAGCCGATGAAGCGCGGCCGGCCGAGCAGCGGCCAGTTGTGCAGCGACATCCAGAACGCCATCCCGAGCGGAACGAGGAAGAACACGATAACCAGCAGCACAGCCGGCGCGACGAACAGCAGCCCGGCCAGTTGCTGACGGCGCAGGCGTGCGCCGCGGCGTTTAGCGGATCCTGGCTTGGCGGGAACTGGCGGGGTCATCTCGAGTGATCCGGCAAGGTTGGGAGGGCGGGGTCCGGCTGCCGCTTCGTCATTCCGGCACGGCCCGCGGGCCCGGAACCCAGAACCGATGCAATCGGAATGAAAGTCGAGCGTCATCCGCAGCCTCCCGATCGGGCGCATCGGTTCTGAGTCCCTGGCTCGCTGCTGCGCAGCGCCCCGGAAGACGGTGGGCTTCCGCACGAAGCGGGCGAACGCTGCGCGCTTACTTCCCCGACTGGTCGATGATCGACTGCATGGTCTTCTCGGCCTTGACGAGCGAACCCTCGACATCGTTGCCGAAGAAGACCTCGTTGAGCATCTGCTTCCACGGGCCGGTGCTGCTGTTGATGATATCGTTGTAGACCGGCGAGGATGGCGTCCGGCCGAGCTTCATCGCCTCGGTCGCGGTGAGGTAGCGCTGGTCGAGATCCTTCACCGCCTCGGCTGCGACATCAGCCCGCGTCGGCAGGCTGCCGAGCTTGGCGAGCAGGGTCTGGCCTTCCGGCGAGTAGACGAAGGTCAGGAATTCCTTGACCGCCGGCAGGTTCTTGCGCCCGGCCGTGACGACAAAATTGTCGCCGCCAGCGAAAGACGCTTTGCCGCCGGTCTTGCCGGGCAGGAAGGTCACGCCGAACTCGACCTTGGGATAGTTCTTGACGAGGTTGCCGATCGCGAAGGCCCCGATCGGCGACATCCCGATCCGATCGGTTGCGAACCCGCCGAAGAAGTTCGAGCCGGGATCGGTGCGCGCGCTCTCCGGCACATAGCCCTTGGCGACGAGGCCGCGATAAAGCGCCACCGCATCGCGCATCTGCGGCGTGTTCAGCGTCGCCTTCTTGCCGCCGTCGGACAGAATCTCGCCACCCGAGGCCCAGACCAGTGGCATAAAGGTGAAGGCGTTGCAGCCGCCGCAGGCGCCGGAAAAATAGAAGCCACGGATGTCACCGCCGATGGCGTTGACCTTGCCGGCATACTCCTCGATCTCGGCCCAGTTGGTCGGCCCCTTGTCGGGATCGAGCCCGGCCTGCTTGAACAGCTTCTTGTTCCACAGCATCACCGAGGCGTCGGCCGACATCGGGACGCCGTAGATGCGGCCCTCATAGGTGCCGGCGCCGAGATGAGCCTTGGAGAGCTGCTCGAAGAAGGGGAAGCCCTTGACCAGGTCGGTCAGGTCCTCGAGCTGCCCGGACGCGGCGAAGGCCGGCGTATAGACCAGATCGAGCGAGAGCAGGTCCGGTGCCGAGCCACCCGCCGCCGAGATCGCGTATTTTTGCACCATCTCGGTGTTGGGTACGATCTGCAGCTCGATCTGCGTCTTGTGCGCGGCGTTGAACGCCTTCACCAGCGAAGGCATGAAGGCCTCGCTGCTCGAGCGCGACCACATCGTCAGTTTCTGCTGTGCCAGGGCTGCGCCGGCCGATGCCTGCACGGCAACGAGGGCGAGCAAGGCTGCCTTGAATTCCTTCATCTGCGTCTCCTCCGGTTGCGGCCCTGGTTTTTGTGGCCGTTTTTGTTCGCGTATGGGGCTCGCTAAGACGAGCGTATGATCAGGCTGCAGGGCAGCTTCCAGACTCCCGTTTCGACCGCCTCGCCATTGACAAGCCGCACCAATGCCAGCCCGGCCTGCCGGCCCAGTTCTTTCAGATTCATATCGACAGTCGTAAGCGGCGGGCGCGTCTCCTTGGCGACGATTTCCCAATTGTCGAAGCCGACCACCGAGACGTCGCCGGGCACGTTCACCCCGCGCTCGCGCAGCGCGTCCACCACTCCCCGTGCAATCTGGTCATTGCCGCAGAAGATGCCGTCCGGCTTCTCGGCGCCGGACCACAGGACATCGACCGCCTGATGACCCCAGTGCTCGGACCAAGTGCCGAACAGGACATTGTCCTCGGCCGAGACCCCTGCCTCGACGAGCGCCTGCGTGCAGGCCAGCGCCCGTTCATGCACGACGTCGAATTCTGACGGTCCGGTGACATGGACGATGCGCTGCCGCCCTTGGGCCAGGAGATGGCGCACTGCATCCCCCGCGCCCTGGCGGTCGTCCGGGACCAGCGTTATGCCATCGCGCGGGCCGGCCATCAGCGCATAGACGACGGGCACGGACAGATGGGCGAGATCCACAGGCAACGGCTTGTCGATGCGCTTGCCGGTCGCGATGATGCCGTCGACCTGCTTGTCGAGCATCGCATCGACATGGATTCTGGCCAGGTCGGGATTGTCGCCAATGGCGCACAGAAAGACCGACACACCGTGGTCGATCAACCCTTCCGAGATTCCGGCCATCAGCGGCAGAGTGAAGCGGCCATAGGTGTCGTTCGTCAGCAAGCCGACGGTAAAGCTGCGCTTGCGAGTCAGGCTGCGCGCGAGGGAGTTCGGCCGGAAGCCGAGCTCCCGCGCGACCTGCTTGATGCGGTCGCGCGTCTCAAGCGAAACGCGCCCCGTGTCGTTGAGCGCTTTCGAGGCCGTAGCGGTGCTGACGCGCGCGGCCTGCGCCACGTCGTAGATCGTCACTCGCTCGCCCGACACCACGCTTGACACGCCCGACCTCAATTTGAGAAACCGGTTTCTCACATGGCTTATCAAAGATCCGCGCGATGAGAAACCGCTTTCTCAATCTCGTCCGCAGATTTTATGGTTCCTGCCGGTGCCTTGGCTCTTGCGCCTTGCGTCCGGCGCCGAAAATCCCTCCGGAGCAGGACCAAGCGATCCGTCTCGCCTTAGTTCGGCTCGGCAAGATCGCATGTGACCAGCACTTGCCGGCGGTCGCGGCCACGCCCGAGATCGAGCTCGTCGCAGTGGCCAGCCGGCATTCACGCCTGGACGGCGTCGAATGCTTCGCCACGGTCGAGGAATTGCTGGCCGAGGTCGTCGATGTCGACGCGTTCGCGCTGTGCGAGATGGCCGCCGGGCTCGTGACCGATGCGCTGATGATGGCGATCCGGCGCCGGGAAAGCCGGATGCCCTGCTGCCCTGCACCATTCGGACCATCGGCTACATCAGCCCGGTCGACCGCGGTGCTGGTCGCGCTGTCGATCTACTTGCGCTTCAGGGGCTCGCTGGAATCGAAGCCTGTGAGCGCGCGGAACTGCGACACCGGGCCTAGGGATTGAAGTGCATGGCCATCGCGTGGTCCCGGCATGGAACGGCAGACGGGCCAGGCGGTTGCAGCATGACGGAGTGATGCAACGGGACCAATTCCCCTGCGATGTCAGGAGTCCACCATGTTTATTCAAAACCACACGGAGTACGCAGCGGCGGCCGAGCGGGCCAACGCGCTGAGCGACGCGCCGGAAGGCTCCGACGCGGCGCATGAGCTAGCGATTCTCATAGAAGCCTTGCGCAAATGGGATGAGGAGCATGCGGGCGAGAATGCGCATGGACCGGAAACCAACCCCGAGCCGGGGAGCAATCTCAGCCCCGATGACCTGCCTATGTCTGGCCTGCCGGGGAATCTCGGAAAGTTGAAAGCGGACTAGCGGCGGTCGATTTCCCTGGTCCTGGATGGTGAGGTTTGCGGGCCGACCCTCGGCTAGAACGCCCTTCTAGGAAGAACGGGGCTGATATGAGAATCGATGGCGGGACTCAGGCCGCCATCTCGATCGGCGTTCTTGCCCCTGTCATGAAGGAGACCGCATCCGACATCGAATGGGTCTTGGGATCGATGACCGTCAGGCGACGGCCGAGACGATGGATATGGATGCGGTCGGCGATCTCGAAGACATGCGGCATGTTGTGGCTGATCAGCACGATCGCCACGCCGCGCTGGCGGACATCGAGGATCAGTTCGAGTACGCGCCGCGATTCCTTGACGCCCAGGGCGGCTGTCGGCTCGTCCATGATGACCACGCGCGAGCCGAAGGCCGTTGCCCGCGCCACCGCCACCCCTTGCCGTTGGCCGCCCGAGAGGGTCTCCACGCGCTGATTGATGTTCTGCACCGTCAGCAGGCCGAGCTCGGTCAGCTTGTCGCGGGCGATGCGCTGCATGGCCTTGCGGTCGAGCATGCGGCAGACCGAGCCGAGCACGCCCGGACGACGCAGTTCGCGGCCGAGAAACATGTTGTCGGCGATCGATAGGCTCGGCGAGAGCGCGAGTGTCTGATGCACGGTTTCGATGCCGGCGGCTTGGGCCTCCAGCGGCGAACGAAACGCGACCCTATCGCCATTGAGGCTGATCTCGCCTTCATCCGGAACCAGTGCGCCGGACAGCGCGCGGATCAGGGATGACTTGCCGGCGCCGTTGTCGCCGATAACGGCAAGGATCTCGCCGGGATAGAGGTCGAAATCGGCGTGATCCAGCGCAGTCACGCGTCCGTAGCGCTTGACGAGACCGCGGGCCTTGAGGAGCGGCTCGGCCGGTTGCGATGTTCTGAGTTCGAGGGTCATGCCGACACCTTCCGGATCCATTGATCGAGGGCGACCGCAATAATGATCAGCCACCCGACGGTGAACTCCTGCCAGAGCACGTCGACGCCCGAGAGCGCGAGGCCGTTGCGGAACACGCCGACGATCAAGGCCCCGACCAGGGTGCCGATGATCGAGCCGCGCCCGCCGAACAGGCTGGCCCCGCCGACGACGACCGCGGTGATGCTGTCGAGATTGGCCGTCTGGCCGGCCTGCGGGCTGATCGAGCCGATCCGTCCGATCAGGATCCAAGCGCCGAGTGCGCAGATGGTGCCGGCCAGCACATAGACGGTGAACAGGATGCGGTCCGTGCGGATGCCGGAGAGCCGCGCGGCGTCGGGGTCGTCGCCGACGGCGTAGAGATGGCGGCCGAAGGCGGTGCGGTTGAGCACGAACCAGACCAGCCCGACCAGCGCCAGCATGAAGAAGGAGCCGTAGGTGAAGCGGGCGCCGAGCACATCCACCGGCGTCCCGAGCCATTGCAGGAACGGGGCGGTTCGCGCCACCTCCTGCGAGCGGATGGTTTCCGAGGCCGAGTACCAAAGATTGAGTGCGAAGAAGATCGACCAGGTGCCGAGGGTGACGATGAAAGGGGGCAGCCTGAACCGCGTCACGAGCACGCCGTTGATCGCGCCGCAGCCCGCACCCGCAGCTATGCCTGCCGCGAGGGCGATCGGCGCCGGCAGCCCCATCATGACGGCGAGCTTACCCATGATCACCGAGCACAGGACCATGATCGCCCCGACAGAGAGGTCGATGCCGGCGGTGATCACGATCAGCGTCTGGGCAATCCCGATCACGCCGATGATCGTCACCTGCTGAATGATCAGCGACAGATTGAACGCCGACAGGAAGCGCGAGCCGACGATCAGGCTGAAGACAATGACACCGAGCAGAAGCACGATCGCAGGCACGGCGGTGGGGTTGGCATGCAAGAAATGCTGAAGCTTCTGGAGCGGCGATTTCGCCGACACCTCGAACTCGGCCACGCGGGTGTCAGGCTTGTCCAGCACGGCCTCGAAGGCCTGGATGCCGGGGCGGCTGTTGCCAATATCGGTCATCTTGGTTTCCTCACCGAGGGCTGTCCTTGCGCCGTGTCGGCGCGGGCGCCCACTCTTTTTCGGGCGTCCCGAGGCGGGGCGCCGGTCCTTGCACGCGGTGCATGACCGCCAATCTCAGCCCCAGCACTTCTTCAGCGCCGCGGCGCTGTCGATCGAGGGCAAGCCTTCGATGGGCTTGTCCGTCACCAGCTCCACGCCGGTATTGACGAAGCCGAGACCCGGCGAGGCCTGCGGCTTGGCGCCGTCCGTGGCGTATTTCTTCACGGCCTCGACGCCCTTGGCTGCCATCAGCAGCGGAAACTGCATCGATGTCGCGCCGATGACGCCGTCCTTCACGTTGCGCACGCCCGGGCAGCCGCCGTCGACCGAGATGATCAGCACACCCTTCTCACGGCCAACCGAGCGCAAAGCCTCATAGGCTCCGGCTGCGGCCGGCTCATTGATGGTATAGACCACCGAAACGCCCGGGTCCTTCTGCAGCAGGTTCTCCATGGCCTTGCGGCCGCCTTCCTCGCTGCCGAGGGTGACGTCGTGTCCGACGATGCGGGCATCCTTTTCGTCTCCGATCTTGGCCGGGTTGCCAACATCGATGCCGAAGCCTTTGAGGAAGCCCTGATCGCGGGCGACATCAACGGAAATCTGGTTCACGTTGAGATCGAGCATGGCGATCTTGGCCGAGGCCGCCTTGGCGCCCAAGGTCTTCGCGGCCCATTGCCCGATCAGCTCGCCCGCCAGGAAATTGTCGGTGGCGAAGGTGGCGTCCGCCGCAGTCGGCGGATCGAGCGGGGTGTCGAGCGCGATCACCAGGATGCCAGCAGCGCGGGCCTTCTCGATCGCCGGCACGATGGCGCGGGAATCGTTCGGCGTGATCAGGATGCCCTTGGCGCCGGAGGCGATCAGGTTTTCCACGGCTGCGACTTGGCCGTCATTGTCACCGTCAATCTTGCCGGCGAATGAACGCAGCTCCACACCATTGGCCTTGGCGGCCTCCTCGGCGCCGGCCTTCATCTTGACGAAGAACGGATTGGTGTTGGTCTTGGTGATGAGGCCGACGATCGGCCTGTCGGCGGCGCGAACGCCTTGGACGCTCAGTGCAAACACGAGCGCCGACGCGGCGCAAAGCCCGAATGGCAGACGCATTGTTCCCTCCCTTGGAACTGGTGTCGATCGGCGCGGTTCGACCGCACGCATGTTGTTTCTGCGACGCTATCAGGCACGAGACGAGGCGCCCTGTCAATAAATAAATCATTCCGATTTATTTATTGACAGGGCGCTCCGATCCGGTTCATTCTGATTGGCGCGATGCGTCATGCGTGTCGCGAAAAGAGAGCTACGACCGTAGCGAAAACAAGAAGAACACGTGTTTCGGGGAGCCGAGGATGGGAGAGCGCGCACCGCTGCGAGACGCCGACGAATCCGTGGTCGCGGCCTCGTTAGGAAGTCGCGGCAGCACTCAGACCGGCGTCCGGCTTTATAACGAACGCCTGATCTTGTCGCTTATCCGCCGTGATCCCGGCCTCGCCAAAGTCGAGATTGCCCGCCTTACCGGCCTTTCGACGCAGACCACGACCGTCATCATCAATCGGCTGGAGGCCGATGGATTGCTGATTCCCGGCGAGCCTCAACGCGGCCGCGTTGGCCAACCATCGGTGCCATACTCGCTCAACCCCGACGGTGCCTTCGGGCTCGGCCTGATGATCGGCCGGCGCAGCTCCGACCTCGTCCTGATGGATTTCACCGCTGGCATCCGCGCCAGACAGCGGATGATCTATCCGTTCCCGGTGCCGCAGGACATCCTGGCCTTCGCCGAGCGCGAGATGCCCAACCTGCTTGTCGCGCTCCCCGATGCGCAGCGGGAGCGGGTCAGCGGGCTAGGCGTCGCCATGCCTTTCGAGCTCTGGAACTGGGAGGCCGATCTCGAGACACCGGCTGGAGCGCTCGACGCATGGCGCGATTTCGACGTCGCCGGTGAGCTGTCGCGCCGCTTTGCGCCATTGCCGGTCCGGCTTTGCAACGACGCGACCTCGGCCTGCGCCGCCGAACTCACCTTCGGTGCGGGGCGCGCCTACCGAGATTTCGCCTACTTTTATATCGGTGCCTTCGTTGGCGGCGGTATCGTGCTGGGCGGCAGCCTGTTCCCCGGTCGAAGCGGCAATGCCGGGGCGCTCGGCTCGATGCCGATCATGCGGCGCGACGTGAATGGCGAGGTCAGCCTTCAGCAATTGATCCGCACCGCCTCGATCTACCGCCTGGAGCGGAAGCTGATCGCTGCCGGGCAGCGCGGCGCCGACATTTGGCTGTCGCCCGAGGACTGGTCGAATTTTCGCGAGCCCCTCGATGCCTGGATCGCGGAGGCGGCCGAGGCGCTGGCACAGGCCATCGCCTCCGCATGCGCGGTGATCGATTTCGAGGCCGTCATCATCGATGGCGCCTTTCCCATCAGTGTCCGCCAGCGCCTGGTCGAGCGCATTCGCGAACGGCTAGCCGGAATCGACCGCCAGGGTTTGACAGAGGCGGCGGTGTTGGAAGGTTCGGTCGGGCGCGACGCGCGCGCGATCGGCGGCGCGGCTCTGCCTCTGCTCGCCGCCTTCGCCCGCGACCACGACGTGCTGTTCAAGGAGTGAGGCATGCTCAAGGGTATCACTCCTCTGCTGGGACCTGAGGTGCTCGCTATCCTGCGGGCGATGGGCCATGGCGACGAGATCGCGATCGTCGACGCCAATTATCCTGCCGACGCCCATGCCAGGCGGCTGGTGCGTATGGACGGCCATGATGCGCCGGTGATCCTCGATGCCGTGCTTTCGCTGATGCCGCTGGATGCGGCCGTGGACGGTGCAGCATTCCGCCCTTGTGCCTTCGGCGATTGCGAGCGGCGGGAGCCGGTCTTCGCTGAGTTCGAGGCTGCCATTGCGCGACGCGAACCGGGCTTCCGGCTGACGCCAATCGCTGGCGAGCCATTTTACGACCGCGTCCGTGCCGCCTATGCCGTCATCGCAAGCGGAGAGCGGAGACTTTACGGCAACATCATCCTGCGCAAGGGCGTCATCGCGACCCCGGGGGCCGCGCCATGATCCTCGTCTGCGGAGAAGCCCTGATCGATTTGTTCGTCGGCCCTCCCGAAGGCACCGAAATGCCGGCACGGGCTGTCGCGGGCGGGTCGCCTTTCAACGTCGCGGTTGGCCTTGCCCGGCTCGGGGTCGAGACCGGCTTCCTCGGCGGCATCTCGCATGACCGTTTTGGCACGCTGCTCGCTGAAATTCTTACTCACGAGGGAGTGGACGACAGGTTCCTCGTGCGGACTGACCGGCTCTCGACCATCTCCGCCATCGCGACCGCTCGTGACGGCCAGCCGAGCTACAGCTTCCATGGCGAGGGTGCGGCAGATCGCTCGCTCGGGCTCGCCGATTTGCCGGCTGCGCTGCCGGCGGAGGTCCAGGCTTTGACCTTCGGCTCCTATACCATGGTTGTCGAACCTGTCGGTTCCGCCTTCGCGGCCCTGGCTGAGAGCCAGAAAGGGCAGCGCGTCATCAGCGTCGACCCCAATCTTCGCCCGAACGTGATCCGGGACATGGCACAGTGGAATCGGGCGGCCGAGCGCTTCTATCGCACCGCGACTTTGATCAAGGCCAGCGACGAGGATGTCCGCATTGCCTGGGACGGGCAGGTGACGATTGCCGAGGCTGCCGCATATTGGCTCGATTGTGGCGCCCAGCTCGTCGTCGTGACCGAGGGGGTGGGAGGGGCGACCGCCTTCTCCGCCGCGGGCAGCATTTCAGTGCCTGGCCGCGCCGTGCGGGTGCATGACACCGTCGGGGCCGGCGACACGTTTCATGCCGCGCTGCTTGCCCAGCTCACAAAGTCCCTGAGGCTTCATCCCGGCGCAATCGCAGCGCTTGATCTGCCAGCGATCGGCGAGTTGCTGACCTACGCGACAGCTGCCGCAGCCATCACCGTTGCCCGCCGCGGAGCCGACCTGCCCACGGCGGCGGAGGTCGATGCATTTCTGCATCCGCGCCTCACCGGCTGATTGCCGGAGCTGATGAGTTTTCGGGGTTGAGACCAGAAGGGGATTGCATGACCAGCCGCGTGATACCGGTGGCTCCCTTTGTCCTGACGGTGTTCGGTGCGACGGGTGATCTTGCGCGGCGCAAGCTGCTGCCCGCGTTGTTCCATCGCGATTTCGCTGGCCAGTTGCCGCCGGAGGCGACGATCATCGGCGTTGCGCGGGGCGCAATGACCAGGGAGGAGTTCGTTTCTCTCGCACGCGCGGCCATCGTCGAGCATGTGCCGGCTTCGGAGACGGCCGGTCCGGAGCTCGATCGCTTCCTGACGCGGCTGAACTATGTGACCGCCGATGCCGAAGGACAGGACGGCTGGGCGGATCTCGCTGCGGCAATCTCACCCTATGCGGACCGCATTCAGGTTTATTACCTCGCCACGGCACCGCATCTTTTCGGGCCGATCTGCGAGCGGCTTGGCAATTTCGGCCTCGCCCGCAACGATTCCCGGGTGGTGATCGAAAAGCCGATCGGCAAGGACCTCGCCTCGGCAATCCGGCTGAATGCTGCCATCGGCAAGGTCTTTCCCGAAGAGCGCGTCTACCGGATCGACCATTATCTCGGCAAGGAGACGGTGCAGAACCTGATGGCGCTGCGCTTCGCCAATGCGCTGTTCGAGCCGCTCTGGAACGCCGCCCATATCGACCATGTCCAGATCACTGTCGCCGAGAGCCTCGGGGTCGAGGAGCGCGCCGGCTACTACGACACAGCCGGCGCCATGCGCGACATGGTGCAGAACCATTTGCTCCAATTGCTCTGTCTTGTCGCCATGGAGCCGCCGCCATCACTCGATGCCGATGCTGTCCGCGACGAGAAGCTCAAGGTATTGCGGGCGCTGAAGCCAATCGACGAGCGCAACGCCGCGAGCCTTACGGTGCGCGGCCAGTATCGCGCCGGCGCCTCGGCAGGCGGAGCGGTGCCAGGCTATCTTGACGAGCTCGGATCGAATGCCAGCCAGACGGAGACCTTCGTCGCTCTGAAGGCAGAAGTTGCGAACTGGCGCTGGGCCGGCGTGCCCTTCTATCTGCGCACCGGCAAGCGCCTTGCGACGCGCGTCTCGGAGATCGTCGTCGGCTTCCGGCCGGTGCCGCACTCGGCTTTCAGCGAGCAGGTCGGACAGATCCGACCAAACCGTCTGGTCATTCGTCTGCAGCCGGACGAAGGCGTCAAGCTCTGGCTGATGATCAAGGATCCCGGTCCCGGCGGCATCCGCCTCAGCCATGTCCCGCTCGATATGAGCTTCGCCGAAGCCTTCAAGGTCCGCAATCCCGATGCATATGAGCGGCTTATTCTCGATGTCGTCCGCGGCAACCAAACATTGTTCATGCGTCGCGACGAGGTCGAGGCCGCTTGGCGATGGGTCGACCCTATCCTGGAAGCGTGGCGCAACATGAATGAGCAGCCGCGCCCTTATACGGCCGGCACATGGGGACCTTCCGCCTCGATCGCATTGATCGAGCGCGATGGCCGGACCTGGCAGGAGGACGGAGCGTGACGTCCCGACGCGATGCCGTTGCAGCGGTCATAGTGGATTAAACTTGCCAGGAGGTCTCGATGACCACCCAAGCCAACAGTTCTCTTCTAAACGCCCGCGTCGGCGAGGTCACGGAACGGATCGTGCGCCGCTCACACGATGCGCGGCAGCGCTATCTGGATGGGGTGGAGGCCGCGGCAGCGGCAGGGCCGCGCCGCCAGCGGCTGGGCTGCGCCAACCAGGCTCACGGCTTCGCCGCCTGCGGGCCCGGGGACAAGGCCATGCTGCGGGCCGGTGCCGGCGCCAATCTTGCCATCGTCACCGCCTATAACGACATGCTCTCGGCCCACCAGCCCTACGAGAACTTTCCCGAGGTGATCCGCGCCGCAGCGCGTGCCGCCGGCGGCGTGGCGCAGGTCGCGGGCGGCGTGCCCGCCATGTGCGACGGCATTACCCAAGGCGAGGCCGGGATGGAGCTCTCGCTGTTTTCGCGCGACGTCATCGCGCTGGCGACTGCGGTCTCGCTTTCGCACCAGACCTTCGATGCCGCGGTCTTTCTCGGCATCTGCGACAAGATCGTGCCCGGTCTCGTCATCGGCGCGCTTTCCTTCGGCCATCTGCCGGCCGTGTTCATCCCCGCCGGCCCGATGACCTCAGGCCTCTCCAATGACGAGAAATCGCGGGTACGCCAGCTCTTCGCCGAGGGTAAGGTCGACCGCGACGCGCTGCTCGAAGCGGAATCGCGCTCCTATCACGGCCCCGGCACATGCACCTTCTACGGCACCGCCAATACCAATCAGATGGTGATGGAGATCATGGGGCTGCACCTGCCGGGCGCCTCCTTCGTCAACCCCAACACGCCGTTGCGCGAGGCCCTGACCAAGGCTGCTACCGAGCGGGCGATGGCGATCACCGCGCTCGGCAACGAGTACAAGCCGGTCGGCCGGATGCTGGACGAGCGCGCCTTCGTCAACGGCATGGTCGGGCTGCACGCCACCGGCGGCTCGACCAACCATACCATGCATCTCGTCGCCATGGCGGCGGCGGCCGGCATCCGCCTGACCTGGGACGATTTTTCCGATCTCGCGCCGGTGACGCCGCTGCTGACGCGCATCTATCCAAACGGCAAGGCCGATGTGAACCATTTCCATGCCGCCGGCGGCATGGGATTCGTCATCCGCGAGCTGCTTGGCGGCGGGCTGCTGCATCGCGATGTCGAGACGGTCCTGGGGCAGGGGCTCGATGCCTATGTCCGGGAACCGGTGCTGGCGCCAGACGGCAGCCTCGCCTGGCGCGACGCCGCCGCCGCCAGCGGCGACGAGACCGTGCTGCGCGGTGTGGCGGCGCCTTTCCAGCCGACCGGTGGCCTGACCCTCCTGACCGGTGATCTCGGCCGCGCCGTGATCAAGACCTCCGCCATCGCGAAGGAGCGCCATGTCGTCGAGGCGCCAGCGCGCGTCTTCCACAGCCAGGAAGCGCTGCAGGTCGCCTTCAAGGCCGGCGAGCTGACGGGGGACGTCGTCGCCGTGGTGCGCTTCCAGGGCCCGCGCGCCAACGGCATGCCGGAGCTCCACAAGCTGATGCCGCCGCTAGGCGTGCTGCAGGATCGCGGCCTCAAGGTCGCGCTGGTCACCGACGGGCGGCTCTCCGGCGCCTCCGGCAAGGTGCCGGCGGCGATCCATGTCACGCCGGAAGCCGCCGATGGCGGGCCCATCGCATTGATCCGCGATGGCGACCTGATCCGCGTCGATGCCGTCGCCGGCACGCTGACGGCACTGGTCGACCCGCGGGAATGGGTGCGCCGCACGCCGGCAGAGGCCGATCTCGCCCAGTCCCATCGCGGCGTCGGGCGCGAATTGTTCGAGGCCTTCCGCTCTTCCGTCGGCACGGCCGACACCGGTGCCACGATCTTCGGCACTTCTTAGATGACGGAACTCGATGAACAGGCTCGGTGACCGCAAGGTGGCATGCTTGCGGCGTCTGGAACGCCAACGCGCCCGATGCGACAGGCATGGCAATCGGCCGTGCCTGTGAGTGCCGGTCATCCAAAGCCTTGTACGAGGCCGATTGAGGCGAGCTATCGGCATGATCGTCGGCAATCCGATTTCGACGTGGTTCCACCGAGAACAGGCCGCCCTGCGGTCAACGCAGCCACACCCGCTCAGGCGAGCACATGCCTGCGCTCCGCGACAACGTCCTGAAATGCGGTGAGGAATTGCTCCGTCGCCGCATCGTCGACGGCCAGAGACAAGGCGATGAAGCCGCGACGGGCGAGGTAGAAGCCGCGCTCGAGCAGATCGAGGAAGACGAGCTCCTTGAGGCGATCGTCGCTGCCGGCAAGGTCGTCCGGCGTGCTCACCGGGCCGCGAAAGCCATGGATATTCATCAGCGAGCCCTGTCCGCTCGCGTGGAGTGCGACATCGGCCTTGCGGAAGACCTCGTTCAGCCGTTCTCGCAGGCGCTCGCCGCGCGCGTGCAAAGCTTCGGCGATCTCAGGCGTGAAGACCTGCGTCAGCGCGGCGATGCCGGCCGACATGGAGAGGACGTTGTTGTTGAAGGTGCCCGCATGCGGCAGGGAGCCCGGCCTTTCGGGATCGTACATCGCCATGATCTCGGCCCGCCCGCCAAAGGCCCCGAAGGACATGCCGCCGCCGATCCATTTGCCGAGCGTGACGAGATCGGGCTCGAGGCCGAGCAGGCCATGGGCGCCGCTGCGGCCGAAGCGTGAGGTCATCACCTCGTCGAGGATGAGAAGCGCACCCGCAGCGTGCGTCTCCTCGCGCAGCATGGCGAGGAAAGCGGGGCGGGCGGGAATGCAGCCGCCCGAGCCCATCATCGCCTCGGTCAGTACGCAGGCGAGGTCCGACGCGTTCTCCCGGATCAGGCGCGCCGTCGCCTCGGTGTCGTTGTAGGGCGCGACGATGGAGTCATAGGGCGCGTTGATCGGAATGCCACCGCCGCCGAAATACAGCAGCCCGCCATGGTAGCCGCCCCGGAACACCAGCACCTTCGACCGCTTCGTGAAGGCGCGGGCCGTGGCGATCGCCATCAGGTTGGCCTCGGTGCCGGAATTGGTGAAGCGCACCCGCTCGATCGCGGTGAAGCGGGCGACGACGTGCCGGGCGAGCTCCGCCTCGAACATGTTGTGACCGCCGAGATTGACGCCACCATCGAGCGCCGCATCGATCGCGGCTCGGATGACCGGATGGGAGTGCCCGAACAGGCCGGCGGTGTATTCGCCGAGCAGGTTGACGTAGCGGTGGCCGTCGGCATCGGTCGCAACCGCTCCCTCGCCATGGGCAAGGCGTAGCGGGAACGGACCGTGATAGAGCACGGTCCGGGTGTTTCCACCTGGCATCACTTCGCAGGCGCGCTGGTGAACGGCCAGCGATTTCGGCCGCCGCTCCGCATAGCGCGCCCGGGCTTCCACGAGCTCGTCGTCGATCGACCTGTTTCGCCGCGCCGTATCCATGATCCGCCGTCCGCCAGCTTGCCCCGCCGCACTGCCCTCACGACAGCACGGCCTCACTGGAAATAATTGTACGATGTACAATTTATTTGTCGAGAGGGGTCGGCGAGGATTTGCCCTGCAAGGTATCGCGACCTCGATGTGGCTGCTAATTGCGACCTGTCGAGTAGAATCGGCTCGACCGTAGCGAGCGCCGGGGAGGGCATGCCGGAAGCCGAGCAACGAAAGCGTCGGGGCCGTCCCAAGCGTAACGAAGTCGTTGCGCTCGATCGCGCTCAGATCGTGACGGAGGCGCTGCGGCTGATCGACGAGCGCGGGCTGGAGGCTTTCAGCCTGCGCGAACTCGCACGGGCGCTCGGCGTGTTTCCGACGGCGCTGTACTGGCACATGCCTGGTGGCCGCAATGCCGTGCTCGGCGCAGTGGCGGCGATGGCTTTCACCGATGCCATCCCGCCGGCCGAGGATGCAGTCGACGACTGGGAGGGCTGGCTCCGCGCGCTTTTCACCCGCTACCGCGACTCGCTGCGCAAGCACCCCAATATCGCGCCATTGCTCGGCGCCCAGATCGTCTCGAACACCGGCGTCGACATGGAGCTGGTCGAACGCATCCTCGCGGCGCTGGAATCCGCGGGCTTTGGCGGCGAACGGCTGGTCGATGCCTACAACACGGTGGTCGCGGGCCTGCTCGGCTATGTCACGCTGGAGCTCGCGCCCGGCCCGGCCGAGGACGCCAGCGAATGGGCGAACGCCTTCGAGGCCGAGATTCGCGGCGTCGACGCCGGCCGGTTCCCGCGGCTCGCGCGCAATCTCGATGCGCTCGCCAACCGCGCTTTCATCGTCCGCTGGCAAGGCGGCGCCGAGAAGCCGATGACGCACAGCTTCGACTTCTATGTCGAGACCATCGTCACCGGCCTGCGCGCACTCGCTCGCAAGCCGATCTGAACCTCCCAGTCAGACGAAAGTCAGCAGCCGGCGCGGATTGCCGACAAGGATCGCGTCGATCTCGGCCTCCGCAGCCGCGTCTTGTAGCAGATGTCCTGGCTGATCACGATCAGGCCCTCCGCTCCATGCCTGCCGGTTGACTCGCGCTATCGGCACGATAATTTTCCAAAACGTTTTGGAGACCTGTTTTGAGCTCTCTGAAGGACCTTGCGCGGAATCTGGGGCTCTCGATCACCACGGTGTCGCGAGCTCTCGACGACTATCCGGACGTTGCCCAGTCGACGCGCGAGCGCGTCCGGCATGCAGCGCGCGAAGCCAATTACCGTCCACACAGCGCCGCACGCCGCCTACGCAAGGGCACAGGCGAGACCGTCGCCTTCGTCATGCCGGCGCAGCCCGGGCATTTCCACGAGCCGGTTTTTGCGGAGCTGCTGGCGGCGATCGGGGAAAAGCTCGCGGCCGAGCAGCACGACCTCATCCTGCTCGCGGCCCGCCCCGGCCTCGAGGAGATGGCGACCTATCGCCGGCTGGTGGAGAGCGGCCGCGCCGACGCATTCATCCTCGCCCGTACCCGCCGCAGGGACGAGCGCGTCGCCTATCTCGAGGCGAAGGGCGTTCCCTTCATCTGCCATGGCCGGACCGAGACCAAGCGGCCCTACGCCTTCGTCGACGGCGATGGGCAGGCCGGCTTCAGGACGCTGACGACGCGCCTGATCGGCCTGGGGCATCGCCGGATCGCGCATCTGTCGGCGCCGTCCTACCTCACCTTCGCGACGTTGCGCGCCGCCGGCTGGCGGCAGGCGATGATCGAAGCCGGCTTCGAGGAGGACGTGCAGCGGCTCTTCGTCGAAGGCGAGCCGACCGAAGCGGACGGCCACCGCCTCGCCGCCGAGCTGCTGGCTGGAAGCCAGCCGCCAACGGCTCTCGTCTGTGCCACCGACCGGATGGCGCTCGGAGCGATGCAGGCTGTGGTCGAGGCCGGCCTCGCCATCGGCCCGGACATCGCGGTCACCGGCCATGACAACATTCCCGCCGCGTCCTATGCGCGGCCGGGGCTCACGACCTTGGAACTGCCGCCGGCCGAGGTCGGCGCGCGGCTCGCCGCGATGGTGCTTGCCCGCATGAGCGGGAGAGACCCGCGCGAGCTCTCGGCCGTGCTGGATTTGCGCCAGATGCCGCGGGGTTCGAGCGCAGAAGCCTGACGATCCAAGCCTGAAGCGGCCGGCAAGGCCGCACGAGAACGAACACGGAGGGAGGAGATGATGAAACCCATTCTGGCAAGCGCGGGCGCCGTTGCGATCCTGTTCACGACGAATCTCGCCGCCGCGCAGGACGTGAATTTCCTGTCGACGCAATTGCGGCCGGTCGAGGAGGCGCAGAAGGTCCGCCAGGTCCTGCTCAAGGGCGTGCCCGGCAAAGTCTCCTATCTGGTCGAGGAGCCGCCGCAATTCGACGTGCGCATGAAGGCCGAGGGCAGGGCGGGCAAGCGTACGATCAGCGTCGCCGGCGCCCTCCATGGCGAGTTGCAGCCGCTCGTCACCTCCGGCGACATCGAGCCGATCGACGATATCGCCGCCAAACTCGCCGATCGCGGCATCCCGCAGGGGCTGATGGAACTCGGCAAGCTCGGCACGGGCAAACAGGTCTATATCCCCTGGATGCAGGCGACCTACATCATGGTCGCGCGCAAGGAGGCGCTCGCCTCGCTGCCGGCCGGCGCCGACGTCAACGCTCTCACCTATGACCAGCTCGAAGCCTGGGGCAAGGCGCTGACCGAGAAGACCGGCAAGCGCCTGATCGGCTTCCCGGCCGGGCCGAAGGGGCTGATGCCGCGCTTCTATCAGGGCTATCTCTACCCCTCCTTCACCGGCGGGGTGGTGACGCCCTTCCGCTCGGCCGAGGCCGAGGCGATGTGGGGCAAGTTCAAGAGCCTCTGGCAATACGTCAATCCGAACTCGACCAGCTACGACTTCATGCAGGAGCCGCTGATGGCCGGCGAGGTCTGGGTCGCGTTCGACCATGTCGCGCGCGTCAAGGACGCGCTGGTGCAGGAGCCCGACACATACGTCACCTTCCCGGCACCGGCCGGCCCGAAGGGGCGCGGCTACATGCCGGTCATCGCCGGCCTCGCCATCCCGAAGGGCGCGCCCGATCGCGCCGGCGCCGCCGCGGTGATCGAGCACCTGACCAAGCCTGACGTGCAGGTGAGGACCGCAGCCGAGGTCGGCTTCTTCCCAGTGGTGAAGGCCGACCTGCCGGCCGATCTCTCGCCGGGCATCAAGCTGATCGCCGAGGGAGTCGCCAAGACACAAGGGGCGAAGGATGCGCTGCCGGCGCTGCTCCCGATCGGGCTCGGCGACAAGGGCGGCGAGTTCAACAAGGTCTTCTCCGACAGCTTCCAGCGCATCGTGCTGCGCGGCGAGAACCCGCGCACGGTGCTCGACGCGCAGGCTGTCGTGCTCAAGGGGCTGATGGAGACGACGAAAGCGCCGTGCTGGGCGCCGGACAAGGCGAGCGATGGCGCCTGCCCGGTGAACTGACGCGAACCATTCCTCCCCCTGGGCGGCCTGCGGGCCGCCCGCTTTTCCCATTCCACCCGCCGCCGGGACCGCCATGAAGCGAGCGCAGTCGCGAGCCCTCCCTTACCTGCTGCTGGCGCCGTCCCTGGTCTTCCTGGCGGTGATCTTCCTGCTCCCCCTGGTGCAGACGATTGCGCTGTCCTTCAGCGAAGGCGGGGTGGCCTCGCTCGGCAACTACCGGCGCATGGTCTCCGACCTGAACTTCGGCCTCGCCCTGCGCAACACCTTCCTCCTCGTGCTCGTGGTCGTGCCGATCCAGCTCGCGCTCGCCCTCGGGCTGAGCGTGATGATCGAGAAGATCGGCCGCGGGCGCGATCTCGTGCTCTGGGTCTGGACGATCCCGCTCGGCGTCTCAGATCTCGCCGCCGGTCTGGTCTGGCTCGCGATCCTGCAGGATCGCGGCTATCTCAACAGCGCACTTTACGGGCTCGGGCTGGTCGACGGGCCGACCGCGTGGCTGACCTATGAGACGCCCGGCACGCTCTTCCTCGGCGTCGTCCTGGCCGAGATCTGGCGCGCCACCGCGATCGTGCTGGTCATCCTGGTCGCCGGCCTCCAGCTCATCCCGAAGGAATATCGCGAGGCGGCCGAGGTCTTCGGCGCCAGGCCCTGGACGATCTTCCGCCGCATCACCCTGCCGCTGCTCAAGCCCAGCATCCAGACGGCTCTGATCCTGCGCACCGTGCTCGCCTTCGAAGTCTTCGCGGTGGTCTACGCCATCGGCGGCACCAATTTCCCGGTGCTCGTCGGCGAAGCCTATACTTGGCAGAACGCCAACCAGAACACCGGCGTCGCGGCCGCCTACGCGATGCTGATCGTGGTGATCTCGCTCGCCGCGACGGCGATCTACCTGCGGGTGCTGCGCGTGCCGGCGGAGCAGCAGCCATGAGCGGGCTGAAGCGCACCGTCTTCTGGACCGGCGTCGTCGCGCTCTGCGCCTGGGTGCTGGTGCCGATCTGGCTGATCGCGCTCGGCGCCTTCGGCGGGCGCACCGGCGTCTTCCGCTGGCCGAAATCGCTCTGGCCAGGGGATGCCTCGTTCGCCGCCCTGCAGACTTTCCTCGCGGTCGAGGGCGTCTGGCCGGCGATGGTCAACAGCATCGTCGCGGCGCTGACCTGCATGGCGCTCTCGATCGGCCTCGGCGCTCCCGCCGGCTATGCGCTGGCGCGCTTCTCGTTCCGCGGCCAGAATGCCTATCGCCTGCTGATCCTGCTGACCCGTGCCTTTCCGCTCGCCATCCTGGCGCTGCCGCTGACGGTCGCCTTCATCCGCATCGGGCTCTACGACACCGCCTTCGGCGTCGGCCTCGTGCACACGGCGCTGGCACTGCCCTTCGCAGCACTGGTCTCGGCGAGCCTGTTCCAGGCGATCCCTCGTGAGCTGGAGGAGGCCGCCTGGGTCTTCGGCTGCAGCCGCTGGCAGGCCTTCCGCAAGGTGGTGCTGCCATTGGCGCTGCCCGGCATCGCCGCGGCGGCGATCTTCGCCTTCGTCATCTCCTGGAACGAGGTCTTCGCCGCCTCGGTGCTCTCGGTGAAGAACCGCACCCTCACCGCCTATCTGCTGACGGTGCTGGCGGAATCGCCGCTGCATTTCCGCTTCGCCGGCGGCTTCCTGCTGATCCTGCCCTCGCTCGCCTTCATCTTCGCGGTCCGGAAATACCTGTTCGCGATGTGGGGCATCGCCAACCGCTGACGGGAACGACATGGCCGAGATCACCATCGACGGCATCGCCAAATCCTTCGGCGCGACGCGGGCGCTGGAGCAGATCGACCTGTCCGTCGCCGATGGCGAGTTCGTCGCCCTGCTCGGCCCCTCCGGCTGCGGCAAGACCACGCTGCTGCGGATCATCGCCGGGCTGGAGAGCGCGACGAGCGGGCGCATCGTCATCGGCGGGCGCGACCTGACGGAGGTGCCGACGCGCCGACGCGGGCTCGCCATGGTGTTCCAGAACTACGCCGTCTTCCCGCATATGACCGTCTATGAGAATGTCGGCTTCGGCCTGCGCATGCAGGGCGCCGACGAGGCGCGGGTCAAGGCGCAGGTCGGCAAGGCGGCCGAGCTTCTGCACATCACCCCTTATCTCGACCGCTATCCGGCCAAGCTTTCCGGCGGGCAGCGCCAGCGCGTCGCGGTCGCCCGCGCGCTGGCGGTCGAGCCGCCGGTACTGCTGATGGACGAGCCGCTCTCCAATCTCGACGCACTGCTGCGGCTCGAAATGCGCGCCGAGCTCAAGGCTGTGCTGCGCGAGGCCAGGACCACGACGATCTACGTCACCCACGACCAGACCGAGGCGATGGGCCTCGCCGACCGGATCGCGGTGATGCATGGCGGGCGCATTGAGCAGATCGATCGGCCGACCGCGGTCTATGAGCGCCCGGCGACGACCTTCGTCGGTGGCTTCGTCGGCAGCCCGCCGATGAACTTCCTGCCGGTCTCCGTCGCGAATGCGCGGCTGGAGCTGGCGGGATCGAGCCTGCCGGCGCCGAGGGCTTCCGGCGACCTGCTGATGGGCATCCGGGCCGAGGACCTGATGCCGGTCGCCGCCGGCGAGGGCCTGCCCTTCGACATCGCGGTGGTCGAGCCCCTCGGCGCGCATGACCTCGTCACCGGCCGCAGCGGCGCGACGCTGCTGCGCGTCGCCGCCCCGGCGGGAAGTGGCCACAAGCCGGGCACCCGCATCGGCCTCAGGCCCGACCCGAAACGACTGGTCTGGATGGACCCGGCCTCGGGCCGGGCGCTTCCGGCGCAATGATGGACCTGGACATGACGACGATCGACATCGAGGCGGCCCGCGCCATCCTGCGCGCCAATGACCGCGGCGGCTACACGGTCCCGACCGACCGGCTCTACCCGTTCCAGTGGAACTGGGATTCGGCGTTCGTCGCGATGGGCTGGGCGACCTTCGACAAGGAGCGCGCCTGGCGCGAGCTGGAGCGGCTGGTCGAGGGTCAGTGGGACGACGGCATGGTGCCGCATATCGTCTTCCACGCGCCGAGCGACGATTATTTCCCGGGGCCGGACGTCTGGCGCACCCGCCATGCCATCCCGACCTCGGGCATCACCCAGCCGCCGGTCTTCGCCACGGCGCTGCGCCGCGTCTTCGAGATCGCACGGGGGCCAGACGCGCAGGCGCGAGCCGCCCGGCTTTATCGCTGCGCGCTCGCCTCGCATGACTGGTGGGAGAAGGCCCGCGACCCGGAAGCCACCGGCCTCGTCGCCATCCTGCATCCCTGGGAATCGGGCATGGACAACAGCCCGGCATGGGACGAGGCGATGGCGCGCCTGACGATTGCCCCGACTACGCCGATCCGGCGCCGCGACACCTCGCATATCGGCGCCGAGATGCGCCCGCGCGACGAGGACTATCGCCGCTTCATCGCGCTGGTCGACCTCTATGCGGGCCTCGGCTGGGAGCCCGCGGCGATGTGGCGGGCCTCGCCCTTCAAGCTCGTCGACGTCGCGACGAATGCGATCCTGCACAAGGCGGAAGAGGATCTGCTGGCGCTGGCCGCGCAGTTCGGCACCGAAGCGGAGCGCCGCCGCATCGAAGCGCGGATGGCGCGCCGGGCCGCGGCCTTCGCCCGGCTCTGGAGTGAAGAGCGGCGCATCTACCAGGCGCGTGATCTCTGCACGGGCACCACGGTCGACGCCTCGACCTCGGCCGGCCTGCTGCCTTTGTTCGCCGGCATCCCCTCGGCCGGGCAGGCCGCTGCCCTTGCCGCTGAGCTGGAAGATTGGCTTGCCAAGGTACCTTATCCGGTGCCGAGCACCTCGCCGCTCGATCCCCGCTTCGAGCCGAAGCGCTACTGGCGCGGTCCGATCTGGGCCGTAGTGAACTTCATGATCGCCGAGGGGTTCGAGCGCTATGGGCATGCGGCGCTCGCCAGCCGGATCCACCTGGCGACACAGACCCTGATGCGGGATGGCGGTATCGCCGAATACTTCGACCCGACCTCCGGCGAGGGGCTGGGTGGCAGCCATTTCTCCTGGACCGCAGCAATCCGCCTGATGATCGATCAGGCTGCGGTCGCGGGCCCGGCACGTGAGAAAATGTGAAGGAGGCCAAGATCGACAATGCCTGGGCCTCGTTCGATCAGGCCTGTTCCGTTTCGACAATCCCGGCCGTGCGCAATTGCGCATAGCGCATGCCGTCGGCTTTGGCCTTACTCATGAGTAAGCTCAGGAATATCGAGTAGAGCTGGAGATACCGCGGCGGCGAACGACTGCGGACTCAAGGGGAACGTCATGGACCAGGCCGAAAGCCCGGTGCTGCTCGCAATCGAGCAGGCCGTCGCCACCGTCACGCTCAATCGTCCGCGCGTGCTCAATGCGATCGACCCGCAGATGGCGCGCAGCCTTGCGGACGCGATCGAACGCATCGCGCGGGACGGCACGGCGCGTGTCCTGCTGCTGCGTGGCGAGGGCCGCGCGTTCTGCGCCGGAGGCGATGTCGCCCGCTTCTTCGACGGCGATCCGGCGGCCGCCATCGAAGCCATTATCGATCCGGTGCACGCCGCCCTGCGTGCGCTCGACGCGCTGAAGCTGCCGACGCTTGCGGCCGTGCAGGGACCGGTCGCGGGGGCTGGTTTCAGCCTCTCCATGGCTTGCGATCTTTGCATCGCAGCGGACGATGCCGTCTTCACGCTGGCCTTCGCGCGTATCGGCATCAGCCCCGACAGTTCGTCGACCTATCGGTTGCCGCGCATCGTCGGGACGCGCAAGGCGCTGGAACTGGCGATGCTGGCGGAGCCGGTGCGTGCGCCGGAGGCGCAGGCGCTCGGGCTGGTCAACCGCGTCGTGCCAGCCGCCGATCTGGCGAGCGAGGCGCTGGCGCTGGCGCGCCGGCTCGCGCTGGGGCCGACGGCGGCCTATGCCCGCATCAAGCATCTCATCGGCCATTCGCTCGGCAACGATCTCTCGGCTCAGCTCGAGCTCGAACGCGAGGCATTTCTTGCCGGCGCGCGCACGGCAGACTTCAGGGAGGGCGCGCAGGCCTTCCTCGCCAAGCGGCCCCCGCAGTTCGAGGGGCGCTGAGATGGCGGCTTCGCCCATTCTTGAGGTCTCGGGCGTCTCGCTCGCCTTCGGCGGCGTGCGCGCGCTCAGCGACGTCTCCTTCAGCGTACCCGAGGGTGCGATCACCGCGGTGATCGGCCCGAACGGCGCCGGCAAGACCTCGCTGTTCAACACGATCTCCGGATTCTACCGCCCGCAGGCCGGCAGCATCCGCTTCGCGGGGACAAGCCTCGACGGCGTCCGCGCGCCGCAGCGTGCCGCGCGTGGTCTCGCCCGCACCTTCCAGAACATCGCGCTGTTCCGCGGCATGACCGTGCTCGACAACATCAAGCTCGGCCGCCACGCCCATATGCGCACCGGCGTGCTCGACGCGCTGTTCTACTGGGGAAGGGCGCAGAAGGAGGAGCTGGAGCTGCGGGCCGAGATCGAGGAGCGCATCATCGACTTCCTCGAGATCCAGCACATCCGCAACACCTCGGTCGGCACGCTCTCCTACGGTTTGCAGAAGCGCGTCGAGCTGGCGCGGGCACTCGCCATGCGGCCGCGCATCCTGATGCTCGACGAGCCGGTCGCGGGCATGAACCGCGAGGAGACCGAGGACATGGCCCGCTTCATCCTCGACGTGAAGGAGGAATGGGGCGTCACGATCCTGATGGTCGAGCACGACATGGGCATGGTGATGGACATCTCAGACCATGTCGTGGTGCTGAATTTCGGCCAGGTCATCGCCAGCGGCACGCCGCGCGAGATGCAGGGCAGCGACGCCGTGATCGCCGCTTATCTCGGCTCGGGCGATGTCGGCGCGATCGCGCGCCGGATCAAGGCGGAGGCGGCGTGATGGACGGCCTCTTCCTCGCCGAAGTGACATTGGCCGGCCTCGGCGCCGGGGCGCTCTATGCGCTGACCGGCGTCGCCTTCGTGCTGATCTACAAGGCCACGCGCGTGGTGAACCTCGCCATCGGCGAGATCCTGATGCTCGGCGGCTATGCCTTCCTCGGCTTTGCTGCCGGGCTCGGCCTCTCGCCCTGGCTCGCGCTCCCGCTTGCGATCGCCGCCGGCGGCGCGCTTGGCTGGCTGGTCGAGCGCGCGCTGATCCGGCCGATGCTGGGCGAGAGCCCGATCTCGGTGTTCATGGTCACGATCGGCCTCGGCTCGATCCTCGCCGGTGTCGTGCAGCTCGGCTGGGGCGCCGACCCGCTGCGGCTACCCGAATTCATGCCGTCGAAGCCGGTCTTCATCGGCGAGGCTTATCTTGCCCCGAAGGTCGCGATCGGCTTCGTCGCGGCTGCCGTGGTGATCGGGCTTTTCCTGGCTTTGTTCCGCTTCTCGCGCGGTGGCGTCGCGCTGAAGGCGACGGCGGCCGATCAGGGCGCGGCCTATTCGGTCGGCATCGACGTGCCGCGCGTCTTCTCGGTCGCCTGGATCCTCGCCTGCGCCACCGCGGCCGGCGCCGGCGTGCTGGTCGGGGCGATCGGTGGCATCTCGCCGACCATGGGCGTGTTCGGCCTCTCGGTCCTCGTCGTCGTCATCATCGGCGGGCTCGACTCGATCGCCGGCGCGCTGGTCGGTGGCCTTCTGATCGGGCTGGTCGAGGCGCTTGCCGGCGCCTTCCTCGGCGGCGAATTCAAGCTCGTCGTCACCTTCGCGCTGCTGCTCGTGCTGCTGATGGTCCGTCCCTACGGCCTGTTCGGCACGCACGAGATCGAGAGGCTCTAGCGCCATGCGGATCGGCACGCTCAAGACCAGCTATGCCGCCGACGAGGCGCTGTTCGACAGCTCCTTGCAGCGCGCCCTGCTGGTGCTGCTCGCACTCGGGGCGATCGCCTTCCCCTTCGTCGCCAGCCCCTATTGGCTCTTCCTCGCCTGCCTCTGCGCGATCAATGTCGCGAGCGCGACGGGCCTGAACCTGCTCACCGGCTATACCGGCTTGGTCAGCCTCGGCCAGGCCGCCTTCATGAGCGTCGGTGCCTACACCGTCGCCGTGCTGGAGATCAGGCTCGGTACGCCGTTCTTCATCAACCTTCTGGTCGGTGCCGGTTTCGCGGCGGCGATCGGCGTGCTCGTCGGCATTCCCAGCCTCAAGGTGAAGGGGCTCTATCTCGCCATCGCGACGATCGCGGCCTCGGTCATCCTGCATTTCCTGTTCTCGCACTGGTCGCTGACCGGCGAGTCGCGCGGCCTGTCGATGCCGCCGGCGCGCCTGTTCGGGCTCAACCTCGACCAGCCCTTCCTGCTCTACTGGCTGATCCTGCCGGTGACCTGCCTGATGGTGCTCGGCGCGGCCAACCTGCTGCGCACCAGGATCGGCCGCGCCTTCATCGCCATCCGTGATCGCGACATCTCGGCCGAGGTGCTGGGCATTCCCTTGCTGCGCTACAAGCTGACCAGCTTTGCGATCTCGTCTTTCTATGCCGGCCTTGCCGGCGGGCTCTGGGCCTATTTCTTCCGCGTGGTCACGCCCGAGAGCTTCCCGCTGGTCAATTCGATCTTCTACCTCGCCGCGATCATCGTCGGCGGCATGGGCACGATCCTCGGCGGCATCCTCGGCGCGGTCTTCATGACGCTTGTGCCGGAGCTTTTGAAGTTCGTCGCGAACTGGGCGACGCCGATCTACCCGGACGCGCTCGCGGCGCTGGCGCCGGTGCGCACCATCGTCTTCGGCGCGCTGATCGTCGGCTTCCTGATCTTCGAGCCGCGCGGCCTCGCCGAGATCTGGCGGCGGCTGCGCCGCTTCTTCCATCTCTGGCCGTTCAGGACCTGAGCACTTCGCTGAAACGGCTGCCGTCAAGAGCAGCTAACCCAAGGGAGGATGAGATGACGAATACGACTCTCGACAGGCGCCAGCTTCTGGCCGGTACCGCAGCGCTCGCCGGCGGATTGGCGCTCGGTGTCAGGCCGCTTGCGGCGCAGGAGGGCGGCGACATCGTGCTCGGCGGCTCGATCCCGCTGACCGGTGTCTTCGCCTTTGCCGGCGTCGGCATCCATGCCGGCATCCAGGACTATCTCAAGATCCTGAACGATGGCGGCGGCATCAAGGGCCGCAAGATCAAGTATGTCGCCGAGGACACCGCCTACAAGGTCGACGCCTCGGTCGCGGCCTTCAACAAGATCACCGGCCAGGAGAAGGTCTCGCTCTACTATGGCGACTCGACCGGCTTCTCGAAGACGATCAATCCCGAGCTGGAACGTCGCGGTAGCATGCTCATGGCCGGCGCCTCCTTCGCGACCGAGCTCAACGATCCCAAGAAGTTCCCGCTGCAGTTCATGGCCGGGCCCGACTACACCGAGATGTTCGGCATCCTCCTGCGCTACATCGCCAAGGAGAAGCCGGGCGCGCGCGTCGCCTTCGTCTATTCCGACAGCGAGTTCGGGCGCGATCCGATCGGGCCGAGCGAGGCCGTCGCCAAGGAGCTGAAGCTCAGCGTCGTCGAGAAGATCGTGACGCCGCCAGGCAGCGTCGACGTCTCGACCGAGGTGCTGAAGCTGCGCCGCGCCAATCCCGACTTCACGATCTTCCACGGCTATGTGCTGGCGCCGATCCCGGAATTCGTCACGCAGGCGAAGCAGATGGGCATGAAGAGCCAGTTCATGGGCACGTTCTGGACCATGGACAACTCGACCGTGCAGCGCATGGGCGACGCCGCCGAGGGCTTCATGGGCGTGATGCCCTACCGCTACTACTACGACAAGGACGGCACCGCGCCGATGCTGGAGAAGATCCGGCAGATGCGCCCGGAATACCAGTCGACCGGCTATCTCCAGGGGTTCGTCACTGCCATGCTGATGGCCGAGGCGGTGAAGCGCACGCTCGAGGCCGGCAAGGAGCTCACCGGCGCCAATCTGAAAGCCGGGCTGAACAGCATCAAGGATTTCGACACCGGCGGGCTGTTCGGCGTGCCGATCTCGATCCCCGGTAATTCCGTGCCGGTCGGGCGCATCTACCGCTTCGACGCCAAGGCCAAGCAGATGCAGCCGGCGTCCGACTGGATCAAGCTGTAGTCGCGGCGGCTGGATGAAGGGCTAGAGGTCATGGCCGGTTCCGCGGTGCTCGACGTCAACAATGTCGAGGTGGTCTATAACCGGACCGTGCAGGTGCTGCGCGGGCTGTCGCTGCAAGTGCCGGAGGGCGAGATCGTCGCCCTTCTCGGCTCGAACGGCGCCGGCAAGTCGACGCTGCTGAAGGCGGTGTCGAACCTGCTCTCGCTCGAGGATGGCGACGTCACCGCCGGCGCCATCCGCTTCCGTGGCGACGACATCGCTGCCTTGACCCCGCACGGCCTCGTCCGGCGCGGCCTCTTCCATGTGATGGAGGGGCGGCGGATCTTCGAAGACCTCTCCGTCGAGGAGAACCTCACCGCCGCGACCTTCGCTCTGACCGGGCGCAAGCTGCCTGCCGCCGATTTCGATCTCGTCTACAACTACTTCCCAAGGCTGCATGAGCGCCGCAAGGGGCTCGCCGGCTATCTTTCCGGCGGCGAGCAGCAGATGCTGGCGATCGGTCGCGCCCTGATCGCGCGGCCCTCGCTGATCCTGCTCGACGAGCCCTCGCTCGGCCTGGCACCCAAGCTGGTCGAGGAGATATTCGCGATCATCGCCCGCATCAATGCCGAGCAGAAGGTTTCGATGCTGCTGGTCGAGCAGAACGCCGCCGTCGCCTTCGCGGTGGCGAATTACGGCTACATCCTCGAAATGGGCAAGGTCGTGATCGACGGGCCGGTCGAGAAGCTGATGCGCGACCAGGACGTGCGCGAATTCTATCTCGGCCTCGGCGGCGCCGGGGGTGAGCGCAGCTATCGCGACGTCAAGCACTACAAGCGCCGCAAGCGCTGGCTCTCGTGAGGATGGCGGCGATGCGCGAGCTTCCGAACCTCACCCTGCCGCAGATGCTGCGCGAGAATGCCCGGACGATGCCGGAGCGTATCGCGCTCAGGCAGAAGGATTTCGGCATCTGGCTGCCGATCAGCTGGGCTGAGTATGATCGCCGCGCCCGCCATTTCGGCCTTGGCCTGCGCGCGCTCGGTCTGGAGCAGGGCGGTCATGTCGGCATCCTCTCCGAGAACCGCGCCGAATGGGTCGTCGCCCAGCTCGGCGCCGGCATGGTCAACGCGGTCGCGATCGGCGTCTACGCGACCAGCCCGGCCAACGAGGTCGCCTATGTGCTGGGCCATGCCGAGGTCGAGATCGTGGTCTGCGAGGACCAGGAGCAGACCGACAAGGTGCTGGAGCGGCTGGAGGAACTGCCGCGGCTGAAGCGCATCGTCGTGATCGACCCCAAAGGTCTACGCGGCTATGCCTCCGAACTGGTCGTCGCTTTCGCCGAGGTGCTGCGTCTCGGCGCCGAGCACGAGGCGAAGCATCCCGGGCTGGTCGAAGCGTGCCTCGCCGCGCAGACGCCGGCGGATATCGGCTTGATGGTCTACACCTCCGGCTCCACCGGCAAGCCCAAGGGCGCGATGCTGAGCTATCGCAACATGCGCGCCCAGGCGGCCGGCGTGGTCGAGCGGCTCGGCTATGACGCCACTACGACCAACCTGTCCTATCTGCCGCTCTGCCATGTCGCCGAGCAGATGCTGAGCACGATGGCGCCGATCTATGCCGGCTCCTGCGTTTCCTTCGGCGAGTCGATCCGCACAGTGCAGGAGGACCTGCGCGAGGTCGCGCCGACGCTCTTCCTCGGCGTGCCCCGCATCTGGGAGAAGCTCCACGCCTCGATCCACATCAAGCTGATGGAGGCCGGAGGCTGGCGCCGGCGACTGTTCGAGGCCGGCCTTGCCGCCTGCGAGCCCTTCGCCACCAAGCCGAAGGCGGCGCGCAGCCTGCGCGAAAAGGCGGTCGCGGGCTTCTACCACCTCGTCATCTTCCGGGCGCTGCAGAACTTCATCGGCCTGCGCAAGGCGAAGATCGCGCTCACCGGGGCGGCGCCGATCCCGCCGCGCATCGTGCAGTTCTTCCGCACGCTCGGTGTGCCGCTGGTCGAGGTCTATGGGCTGACCGAGACCTCCGGCATGGCGACCGGACAGCGCCTCGACCATCTGCTGCCCGGCTCGGTCGGCGAGGCGGTCGCGGGCGCAGAGGCCAAGCTCGGCGACCAGGGCGAACTCCTGGTACGCGGCGACATCGTCTTCGAGGGCTATTTCCGCAATCCCGAGGCCACGGCAGGCGTGCTGCGCGATGCCTGGCTCCACACCGGCGACGTCGCCGTGATCGAGGCCGGACAGGTCAGGATCGTCGATCGGCTCAAGGACATCATGATCACCGCCGGCGGCAAGAACCTCAGCCCATCCGAGATCGAGAACACGGTGAAGGGCAGCGCCTTCATCAAGGAATGCATCGTCGTCGCCGATGGCCGCCGCTACCCCTCCGCCCTGATCCAGATCGACGGCGAGACCGTCGGCAAATGGGCCGAGGAGAACCGCATCGCCTTCACCCATTTCCGCAGCCTCGCCGAGCATGAGCGCGTGCGCGAGCTGGTCTCGGCCGAGATCGAGCGGGCGAACAGCCAGCTCGCGCCGGTGGCCCAGCTCAAGCGCTTCCACCTGCTCGTCAAGGAGCTCGATCATGACGATGACGAGGTGACCGCGACGATGAAGGTGCGGCGAGCGAGCATCGCGAAGAAATACGCCGCCGAGATCGAAGGGCTGTACAAGCCCGAGCGACACGCCGAACCCGTTTGAGGAGAACCACCATGAGCCGACATGTCGTCATCACCGCGGGTGCGCGCACCGCGATCGGAACCTTCGGCGGAGCGCTTTCCGGCCATGCCCCGACCGCGCTCGGCACAGCTTGCGTCGGCGAGGCGCTGCGCCGGTCCGACCTGCCGGCCTCCGAGGTCGGCCATGTCGTGTTCGGCAACGTCATCCTGACCGAATCCAAGGACGCCTATCTCGCCCGCATCGCGGCGATCGATGCCGGCATCCCGGTCGAGGTCCCGGCCATGACCCTGAACCGGCTTTGCGGCTCCGGCGTGCAGGCGATCGTCTCGGCGGCACAGGCAATCATGTTGGGTGATTGCGACACCGCCGTTGCCGGCGGCGCGGAGACGATGAGCCGCGCCCCGCATCTGCTCTCGACCGCCCGCTTCGGCCAGCGCATGGGCGACACGGTCGCCTCCGACCACCTGACCGGCATCCTGACCGACCCGTTCGGCAACGGCATCATGGGCATCACCGCGGAAAACGTCGCCGAGCGCTACGGCGTCGACCGCGAAGCTCAGGACGCTTTCGCTGCCGAGAGCCAGCGCCGTGCCGCCGAGGCGATTAAGGACGGCCGCTTCCGCGAGCAGATCCTGCCCGTCGAGGTGCGCAAGGGCCGCGACACGATCAGCTTCGACACCGACGAGCATCCCAAGCCCGGCACGACGGCGGAGACGCTAAAGAGCCTGCGCCCGACCTTCAAGAAGGACGGCACGGTCACGCCCGGCAACGCCTCGGGCATCAATGACGGCGCTGCCGCCATGGTGCTGATGGAGGAAGGCCGGGCCGGCCGCGAGGGCAAGCCGATCCTGGCGCGTATCGTCGGCTATGCCCATGCCGGCGTCGAACCCGGCGTGATGGGCATCGGCCCCGTGCCGGCGGTGCAGGCGCTGCTCAAGCGCACCGGGCTCTCCTTGAAGGACTTCGACGTGATCGAGTCGAACGAGGCCTTCGCCGCCCAGGCCTGCGCCGTCGCCAAGGAGCTCGGCTTCGATCCGGCCAAGGTCAATCCCAATGGCGGCGCGATCGCGCTCGGCCATCCGGTCGGGGCGACCGGCGCGATCATCACGCTGAAGGCGGCCTATGAGCTCAAGCGCACCGGTGGTCGCTACGGGCTGGTGACGATGTGCATCGGCGGCGGCCAGGGCATCGCGCTCGCGATCGAGCGGGCCTGAACAGGTCATGGCGACAGCCCTCTGGAAGACGCCGGCGCAGCGCGAGCAGGAGCGCGCCCTCAAGCGTGAGGCCGTGCTGCGCGTCGCGGCGCAGGCCTTTGCCGAGCGCGGCTTCCACCGCACCTCGCTCGACGATGTCGCCGAGCGCCTGAACGTCACCAAGCCGACGATCTACCATTACGTTCGCAGCAAGGACGAGATCCTGTTCGAATGCGTGCGCATCGGGCTGGAACGGCTCGATGCCGCCGCCGCCTCGGCGCAGGCCAAGCGCAGTGGCGGCAGCGGCCTCGAGCGGCTGATGGTGCTCTGGACCGAATACGCCCATATCGTCACCGAGGATTTCGGCCGCTGCCTGATCCTCGTCGGCGAAGACCCTCTCCCCGCCGAGACGCGCAGGGACCTGCGCGCTCTCAAGGGCAAGATCGACAAGCGCTTTCGCGGCCTGATCGAGGCCGGCATCGCCGACGGCTCGATCCGCGCCTGCGACCCCAAGCTGCTCGCCTTCGCGGCGGCGGGCGCATTGAGCTGGATCGCCCGCTGGCATGATCCCGCCGGGCCGCTCTCGGTCGATCATATCGCTCGAGAGACGATCGGGCTCTTCGTCAACGGCATCGGAGCGAGCCACCTCGGACCGGAATGCTGTTCGGACCCTGACAGCGCCAAGGCCGAATGAATGCTTTAGGTCGCGGGCTCGTGCGCACGCCCGGCGGCCGCGGAAGCTGATGCTATTGCGGGCTCGCAATGGTCGGCCACATTGCCCCGAACGCAACCAACCACGCAATCAACGCTGGGCTCGGCATGTGCTTCTGAGCGGTTGCCAGATAGTCATCGTCAATAGGCGACTCGTATTCCAGCGGTTTGGTCGTTAGCGTAGTGGCTGTGAGTTGCGTAGCGATGAGGTGGTGTCATGCCGAACGCCGACGCCGTGATGATCTCGTCTTATGAAGAGCGGAAGGCTGCTGTGCTGCGGGCCGCACAGTTGATCTCATCCTTGAGAGGCTCCGACGGCGAGCGCGAGTTCGAGCTGCTGACCGAAGCTATCGCGGACTTCGACACCCGCCAGGAAGCGCTCGGCTATATCGAGATCCCACCGGCTTTCATGCAGTTCCTGTCCCATGGACATCAGGGCCGGACGTCGAGCAGCCGTCGCTGAGACGAGAAGGCTCTTCGGCCGGCAAGGCGCCTGCGACCTGGACCACGCATATCGACGGCCGGCGAGGCGCGGCGGATCCGTCGTGCGGACCCGAGAGGACCGCTGCTTCTCCGGCTATCGGCCACGTCGATGTCGATCTCGAACACGCGGCTGCCACCTGGCTCGAACGGCGGTGACGGGGCGTTGCGGCCGTCGTCGAGGCGCCCGATCGAGCAGGGTTTGATCGACATCACGCCGGCGCCCGGCCGCAAGTCGCGCCAGAGCTGCAGCCAGGGCAGTTCGTCGGTGTTCCCGCCGAAGGCGGTGTCCCGTCGCGGCGCGGATGGCGGCAGCTGGGCCTCGTCGCCGACGGTGCCCCATTTCAAGACCGGCGTCTTCCACGAACATGTCGCCTGGGCCTTCGTCAAAGCCTTCAGGGAGGGCGGAGACATGGCCGTCACGCTCGACGACGGCCGCCATGCTTTCGCGATGATCGATACCGCCTATCGCTCGGTGCGCTCCGGCCGTGCCGAGCCGATCAGGGCCTGAGCAGAAAGACGAATTCCTATCCCGAAACCTGACGGTCGATGAAAGTCTCGACCTGCATGGCTGCGACCCGCCAATCGAGCTCGCCTCCGAAGAGCTCCGCGGCCAGGCCGGAGTCGAGGGCGCTGAAGTGCGGCCGGGTGACCGAGGAGCCGAGGTCGCTCATCGGGACACGAACCAGCTCCGGCGTCCGCCGTCCGGCCAGGCGAAGCGCCTCGAAGGCCGTGGCGACCCAGTCGGCCCGCGACACGGCCGGCGAGCCGGCGAGATGGAGCAGGCGCGGGATGGGCTCTCTGGCTGCCATGCGTCTGGCCAGGTCCAGCAGACGCCCGGCGAGCGGACCGATCGGCGTCGGCGAGCCGATCTGGTCGCGGGCGACGTTGACGGCATCGTCCTGTCCGCGCAGGAGATGGGCGATGAAATCCTTGCCGTCTCCGAACAGCCAGGCGACCCGGGCGATACAGGAATTTCCGCCGGCGGCGAGGACATGTCGCTCGGCTTCGGCCTTCAGCTTTCCGTACAGGTTGATCGCCGATACCGGATCGGCTTCCCGCCATGGGCGATCAGTCGGGGCGCCGAAGACGTAATCTGTCGACAGGTGGACGAATGGCGTTCCGGCCTCTGAGCAGGCATGCGCCATATGGCCGGGGGCCAGCGCGTTGACGGCGTGTGCTCGCTCCGGCGCGCGCTCGCAGGCCTCGAGGGCGCTGATCGCCGCCGCATTGATGACGACGTCCGGTTTCAGCCTCGCGAGCGCAGCCTGAAAGGCGAAGGCATCGCAGATGTCGAGCTCGGCGCGCGGCAAAGCCTGTACACGATCCCCGCCGACGAGCGACAGCACGCTGGCAAGCCGGCCGCGTCCGCCGCTGACGAGAATGCGGATATCGGACTGTCGTCCCTCGGTCATCGACTTTCAGTCCCAAACCTGGCGATCGCGAAGCACTTCCGGGACGGCAATGTCGAGCACGCCTCCCCGCAGGGGCAATCACGGCGGGCATGACCTTACACCCGCCAATTGTTCATAGCGCATGTCTGTGCCCGGGGAGGAGACGTTCGATATCAAGGATCGGAATGCCCCGCGATCGAGGCGAACCGCATGATCACGCTGATCGCGCCGCGGGCGCGATCGAGACCGATTCCGCTGACGCGCTGCACGAGCGCGGGGTGCGCTTCCATGAGACGATCGTCGGAGCGAGCGGCAACCCGTTCTTCCTCGATACGATCAGGCGGCTCAATCGCGTGCGCCGCCTGCTGTCCTACCGGTCGATGCTGGACCGCAAGCGTTACCGCGCGCAATGCGAGGAGCATCTCGCCATTCTCGACAGCCTCGCGCGCCGCGATCAGGACGAAGCTGCCGACCGACTGCGCGCGCATTTGGCCCACACGATCGAGAATCTGGCGCGCATTCGCCCGATCCTGTCGCGCTGAGGCATGGCCCTGCCACTGCGGTGGCCGAGGATTAGCATCGTATTCTTCATGGTAAGCGATGCGGTCATAGCCGCGCTCGCACAGGCGATTGATCTCGCGCTGCCGCGATGACGGTTTGCTTCTGGCAGATGCGTCATGCCTGTCGAAGCTCAACCGACCCATCAGGGCCTGCCTGGAACATAGGGCGCATCATCGTCCCGAAGCCGCCCGTGAAACCCGGATGAGCCCCAAGCCTTCGTTCCTGAAAACAGTCTCAAATCATCTGATGATGGACAATGGCGCAGCGCGGCTTCCCATCGCCCGCCGGCATGCTCTAACTGTGGCATGCCGCAAGAGCCAGCCACGCAGACCACTGCCGAAACCGCCGAAGCCGACCTCGCCGCCGAGGGCCTGAAGCCAGATGACGGGCGCTATTCGGCCTTTGCGCCGTTGCGCCAGCCGATCTTCCGCGCGGTCTGGATCGCCAGCCTCGCCTCGAACTTCGGCGGCCTGGTCCAGATGGTGGGCGCAGCCTGGCTGATGACTTCGCTCTCCAATTCGCCGGACATGGTCGCGCTCGTCCAGGCCTCGACCGCGCTGCCGGTGATGCTGTTCTCGCTTGCCGCCGGCGCGATCGCGGACAATTACGACCGTCGCCGCATCCTGCTGACGGCGCAGGGCTTCATGCTCGCCGTTTCGATCATGCTGGCGGTCTTTGCCTGGCATGGACTGCTCTCGCCCTGGCTGCTCCTGACCTTCACCTTCCTGCTCGGTTGTGGCAACGCGCTCAACAACCCCGCCTGGCAGTCCTCGGTCGGCGACATGGTGCCGCGACCCGAGGTGCCGGCGGCGGTGACGCTGAACAGCGTCGCGTTCAACATCGCCCGCAGCGTCGGCCCGGCGATCGGCGGCGCCATCGTCGCCGCCTTCGGCGCGGTCGCAGCCTTCGTCGTCAATGCCTTCAGCTATATCGGCCTCATCGTCGTGCTGGCCCGCTGGCAACCGCCGCGGGTCGAGCGCGTGCTGCCGCGCGAGACGTTCCTGCTCGCGATGGGCGCCGGTCTGCGCTATGTCGCGATGTCGCCCAATATCCGCGCCGTCATTCTGCGGGCCTTTCTCTTCGGTTTCGGCGGCATCGTCGGCCTCGCCTTGATGCCGCTGGTCGCACGCGATCTCGTGCGCGGCGGCCCGCTGACATACGGCATCCTGCTGGGCGCCTTCGGCGCCGGCGCGGTCGCCGGAGCCTTCGTCAGCGCCCGGCTGCGCCGTCGTTTCAGCACCGAGACCCTCGTGCGCCTGACCTTCCTGACCTATGCGGCCGCGGCCCTGGTGGTGGGGCTGAGCCCGACCATGTGGCTCACCATGCCGGCGCTAGCGGCCGATGGCGCCTGCTGGGTGCTGGCGCTCTCGACCTTCAATTCGACTGTGCAGCTGTCGGCGCCGCGCTGGGTGGTGGGACGCGCGCTGGCGCTCTACCAGATGGCGGCCTTCGGTGGCATGGCCGCGGGCAGCTGGGCCTGGGGCTGGGTCACCCTTCATTCCGGCCCGGCCGGCGGTCTCGTCGCGGCGGCAGTCGCGCTCGTCTTCGGCGCGGGCGTCGGGCTGCGCTATCAGTTGCCCCCGCTGGAGGCGCTCAATCTCGATCCACTCGGCCGCTGGCGAAAGCCTGAGGTCGCGGTCGACATCGAACCGCGCAGCGGCCCGGTCTTCGTCACCATCGAATGGCGGATCAGGCAGGAGGATGTCGTCGAGTTCCTGAAGGCGATGGAGGAACGCCGGCGCATCCGCCGCCGCGATGGTGCCCGCCACTGGTCGCTGCTGCGCGACCTGACCGACGCCGAGCTCTGGATCGAACGCTACGACAGCCCGACCTGGGTCGAATATGTCCGCCAAGCCCAGCGCGTCACCCAGGCCGACGCCGAAATCGGCGACCGGGTCAGGGATCTGCATATCGGGCCTGAGCCGCCCGTCGTGCACCGCATGGTCGAGCGCCAGACCGGTGCGCTACCGCGTGAGCTGCTGCGCGCGACCCGTCAGGCGCAGGCGTCACCCTGAGCGACAGCGCCGAAGTCGCGCCAGGCCTCAGGGGCGTGCGTCGGCCGATCCGGAACTTGTCACCGGTGCACAGCCCAGCCAAGCCCGCATCGTTCGCCATCGGCAAGTCGGCTAGCAGGTTCAGTAGGTGAAGAGATTACTCCTCTATCAACCGTTTCCACGCCTGTTCCGGACAGACCCTTCGCTTCAGAACCTCATCTCGACGCGTCCCTTGAGGGCGTGATCGCGGGAGCGTTCGCCGATGGCGGCGGAGTAGGTCAGGCCGAGCGCGGTGGCCTGCGATATC
>NZ_LNCQ01000029.1:237712-275959 GCF_002831785.1 Allobosea sp. FBZP-16
CTCAGATGCCGCCGCCGCGCGCCCTGAGCGGCAGCGCCCAGGCGCTCGCTCTCTCCAACATGCGCCCGGTCGCCGCGACGACGACGCCGTCGGCGATGCGCTGGTCGATCGGCGCCGCCCCGGCTGAAGGCAAGGTCCTGCGCCCGCCGGCGAATGTCGACACCACGTCCTCGATCGCCAAGGTCGCTGAAGTCGCGCTCAAGGACGAGGTCCAGCCCATGCCGAAGAAGGTCGAGGCTCGCCTCCCCGAACCGGCGCCGGCTCCGGTCAAGGTGGCGCATGTCGCTAAGACACCAGAGGCCAAGGCCGAGCCCAAGCCAGCCGAGAAGACCGCGATCGCCTCGAAATGGGTGATCCAGCTCGGCGCCACCGACGACGAGGCCAAGGCCAAGGACATCCTCAGCCGCGCCCGCGCCAAGGCCTCCGGTTCGCTCGCCGACGCTTCGCCCTTCACCGAAAAGGTCGAGAAGGGTGGTGCCACCCTGTTCCGCGCCCGCTTCGCCGGCTTCGAGGAGTCCAAGGACGCCGAGAAGGCCTGCGCCCAGCTAAAGCGCGGCGGCTTCTCCTGCTTTGCCACCCGCGGCTGACCGGTCCGGAAAGGAGATCAGCCATGCTTTTTCAGCAAGGTATCCTTGGCCTGGTTGACGCGAGCGGCAAGCCCGCTGGTACCTCCGGCATCCGGATGGATCCGCTTCATCAGGCTCCGATGGGCATCGCGGATCGCCTCCGGGCCCGCCCCCGGGTGAAGCCCCAGGATCTCGTAGGCCTCCTCGTCCGACATCGCGCCCGTGCGCGCCGGGCTGCGCTGCCCCGCGTCGCGGTGACGATCAGCGTCTTCACGCCATCCGGGCGCCCGGCGGTCGAGATATGCCTCTAGGAGGCGCGCCCCGTCGGGATCTCCCGCGAGGCATTCGCGCAGCAGCGCACTGAGTTCGGTCGGGCTGAGATCGTCGAGATCGCGCCCCGCATAAGCGCCGGCCAGGACCTTGCCTCTGATGCCACCGCTGTCATGGTCGAGCTCCATCTCGAGCAGGCTCGATGCGACCTTCGAGCGCCCGGCCGAGCCGGTCCCGCCCCAGTCCTTCGCCCATTCCGGCATCTTGAGGCCGCCCGGGCCATAGGCGCTCCAGCCCAGCAGCCAGGCGCCGAGCCCGGCGAGGAAGATCGCCATATCCGGGCGGCCGCGCAGCATCAGCAACGCCGCGACACCGAGCGATAGCGTGCCGCCGACCACCTTGCCGAGCCGCACCAGCTTCTTCGGATCGGAGCCGGCGAAAAGCTTGGCCAACCACCAGATCAGGATCAGCGTGGCGATACCGTAGAGCAGGCTCACGATGTCCGGCCCTCCATCGCCGTCAGCAGTCTCTGCGCCGCAGCATTCTGCCCCGCGAGCGTCAGCAGCGCCTCGCGTCCACCGCTGGCATAGGCGGCTGCGCCGCGCAGCAGGTCGAGCAGCGAATTGGGCGCGTTGACGTCGAAGCGGGCATGGGCTCCGCCGGTCAGGCGTGCGATCTCGGCGAAGGCCGCGCTGGCGTCCGGATCGGCCCCCTCCTGAAACAGGAAGCCCTTGACTCCGCGCAGGCCTAGCTCTCCGGCGAGCGCGCAGAGCCGGTCGACATCTTCCTCCATCGCATCGCCGACATAGACGAAGGCGCGAATCGGCACCTGCCGCTCCTCGTCGCGGATATGCTTGAGCACGCGTCCGATCTGCGTCTGCCCGCCGCGGCAATCGATCTTGTTCATCAGCCCGGTCAGCCGCTGCGGCTCGCCGAGCCAGCCCGAGGCGCGGCACTCGTCGAAGCCGCGGAAATAGACAAGCTGGACCGCGAGCCCGCCGGTCCTGGCCGCGACCTCGAACATCTGCCCCTGCAGCGAGCAGGCCAGATCCCAGCTCGGCTGCCGGCTCATCGTCGCGTCGAGCGCGAAGACGAGCCGCCCCGCCTGCCCGGTCGCCAGCGGCGCGAGCTGCTTCGCCGCCGCGACGAAACGGTCGATCTCGCCAGGCTTGGAGCGCGCAGCATTCTCGACCGGGCGCGTTTCGCCCGCCTTGCCCACTGCCTTGCCGTTGTCGCGCGTCATGCTGTTCGCCGGGATTCGCTCATGCCGAAGATATTGGCCGCGTCGCCGGCATTTGCTACCCGTCCCCCGAGCCGCGCGCTTTCCGTTCGACCGGTATCGGTCGAACGATCAGAATTCGCGCAACTTAATAGTTGGGCATGTCCCGCAAAAATGGTCCCCACTTTTGCGGGACATGCCTCGGAGAAGCGCTATGTCGCAGGTGGCGGTGTTCGAGACGGTCGAGGCGATGCGCGAGGCGGTCGCGGCCTGGCATGCCGCCGGCGAGAAGGTCGCGCTGGTGCCGACCATGGGCGCGCTGCACGAAGGCCATATCGCGCTGGTGACCGAGGCGCAGAAGCATGCCCGCCGCGTCATCGTCTCGATCTTCGTCAACCCGACGCAGTTCGCGCCGCATGAGGACTTCAAGAAGTACCCGCGCACCTTCGACAGCGACCGTGCCCAGCTCGAAGCCGCCAACGCCGATGCGATCTATTTCCCCGCGGTCGAGGAGATGTACCCGCCGGGCTTCGCCAGCCGCGTGCTGCTGCTCGGCCCGGCCGCCGTCGGCCTGGAGGACCGCTTCCGCCCGACGCATTTTGAAGGCGTCGCAACGGTTTGCTGCAAGCTGTTCACGCAGAGCAAGGCCGATTTCGCCGTCTTCGGCGAGAAGGACTACCAGCAGCTCAAGGTGGTGACGCGCATGGCCCGCGACCTCGATCTCGGCATCGAGATCGTGCCGCTGGCGACCTTCCGCGAGCCCGACGGTCTCGCCATGTCCTCGCGCAACCGCTACCTCTCGGCCGAGGAGCGCGCCCTTGCGCCGACGCTCCACAAGGTGATGCAGGCCCTCGCCGCCCGCATCCGCAATGACGACCCACTGTTCCAGGCGGTCGCCGACGCGCAGAACGAGATCATCACCGCCGGCTTCGAGCTCGACTATCTCGAAGCCCGCCATGCCGACACGCTGGCGCCGGTAACCTCGCGCGCCGACGGCCCGATCCGCCTGCTGATCGCGGCGCGGCTGGGAGCGACGCGCCTGATCGACAATATCGGGGTGTGAGGCGAACCGCCGCCCACAAGACCATTTTCAGGCTTAGTGGGCGGCGATAGCAGCCGGGCGCGGGGGCAGCGCCTTGAGAGGTCTGGCGTTGACAGGCCGGGCGCGTGCGAGAGGCTTAAGCCCGGCCAGCCGCCGGCCACGCATCTCGACGCCGCGCGTCAGGTGCGCATCAAGGCGTTTGGCGAAAGCGGCAATGCGAGCAAAAATCCTGAGCATGGTGGTTCGCATCATATGCGCCTGACCGCGATGGGCGGCGCTTCCACCATGATGTAGCCGGTCTCGCACAAGGCTTCGAAGCGTATCGCAGCCGCCGGCCTAAGCGCTGCGTAACGCCTACAGCAACCCCAGCTCCGCCAATTCCCGCCGCATCTGTTCGGGCATCACGCCGAGATCGCCGCTGCGGCCGTCGATGTCGCGCGGCGCGTCCTTGTCCTGCAGGTAGCGCCAGCCCTGGAACGGCCGGAATGGGCGCGGCTCGACCGGCACCACCACCGGCTCCATCACCAAATGGCAGCGGCCGATGCCCTCGCCATCGGTGAAGGGGCGGATATCGATCAGGCGCTGGCGCGCCGAGACCTGGCCCTTGATCACCCAGTAGAGTGAGCCGCCATTGACGATCTCCTCGATCCGCTTCGGCACCATGCGGGTGGTGTGCAGTTGCTCCGCCGGCTCGCCCCGGGCGCGGCGCTGCGCCTGCCGCTCGGCGATCCACTCTTCGAGATCGCTGATCGAGTCGGCGCCGACGCAGAGCTTGAGGATATGGAGCGGCATGGCGGGCAACCTAATCCTCGCCGAAGCCGCTCGCCAGAGCCCACGGCCTTTCTCCACAAGCCGGCGCCCCCTTTCCCGTCATGGTCGGGCTTGTCCCGACCATCCACGTCTTCGTTTCTCGAGAGCGGTGTTCAAGACGTGGATGCTCGCCGCAAGGGCGAGCCTGACGGCAGAGATGCCGGGCTGGTCGGCGTGGATGCAGCCATGACGGCGCCGCGCTCGCAGGCTACTAAGGCCACCGACCCGAACGGAGACACGACATGCGCGGACTGCAAGGCAAGGCCATTCTCGTCACCGGCTCCTCGACCGGTATCGGCTACGCCATGGCCGAACGCCTGATCGCCGAGGGCGCCAAGGTGCTGATCCATGGCCGCGAGCAGAACGAGGTCGACACCGCCTGCCGCAAGCTCGGCCCCGCGACCTCGGGCGCGATCGGCGATCTCGCCGAGCCGGCGACGGCCCAGGCGCTGGTCGACGCGACCCGCAAGGCCTTCGGCCGCATCGATGGCCTGGTCAACAATGCCGGCATCTATCCGCGCGGCGTGCTGGCTGAGACCACCGCTGCCTTCTTCGACCACATCTTCGCGATCAACACCCGTGCGCCCCTGCTCTGCGCCGAGGCGGCGATCCGCGCCTTCCGCCTGCAGAAGTCCGGCGGCTCGATCCTCACCGTCGGCTCGATCAACGCATATTGCGGCAACTCCAACCTCACCGTCTATTCGATGTCGAAGGGCGCGCTGATGACGATGACGCGCAACCTGGCCAACACGCTCGGGCGCGAGCATATCCGGGTCAACCAGCTCAATGTCGGCTGGACCTTCACCGCCAACGAGGATGCGACGCAGCAGCGCGAGGGCAAGAGGCCGGGCTGGGAGAAGGAAGTGCCGCTCGAATTCGCGCCCTTTGGCCAGATCATGCAGCCGGCCGAGATCGCCGCCCACACCGCCTTCTGGCTGTCGGAGGAGAGCGGCCACGTCTCCGGCCAGATTTACGAGGTCGAGCAGTTCCCGCTGATCGGTCGCGGCCGGGCGGCGGACTAACCTCCAGCGTCATTGCGAGGAGCGCAGCGACGAAGCAATCCAGAGCGGCTCGCGCAGTCCCGCTGGATTGCTTCGCTCGCTCTCGCAATGACGGAACTGACGACCGACGATGCCGACCGACGCCTTTTCGCCCTGGCTGATCCGCTGGAACCTCGACCCCGCCGGCGAGCCGATCCGCACCCATGCCAGCCAGCTTTTGCCCGTCCTGCACCAGAGCCAGCCGGCCATGCTGAAGCTGCCCGAGGTCGAGGACGAACGGCGCGGCTACCTGCCGCTCGACTACTGGGCCGGCGATGGCGCCGCCCGCCTCTTCGCCCGCAGCGACAATGGCGAGGCCATGCTGATCGAGCGCGCAACCGGCTCCCGCTCGCTCGCCGCCATGGCCCGCAGCGGTGCAACTGGCGATGACGAGGCGACGGCCATCCTCTGCGACGCCATCGCCGCTTTGCAGAAGCCGCGCGGCCCGGCGCCCTCAGGCCTGATCCCGCTGGAAACCTGGTTCAAGGACCTCTTCCCGATGGCTCAGCAGCACGGTGGCATCCTCGCCCGCGCGGCCACAGTCGCCAACGAATTGCTTCCGGCGCAGCGCGAGATCGTGCCGCTCCACGCCGACCTCCACCATGACAACGTCCTCGATTTCGAGGCCAGGGGCTGGCTCGCCATCGATCCGAAATCGGTGATCGGTGATCGCGCCTTCGAATACACGATCCTGTTCTGCGATCCCGATCTCGCCGACCCCGAACCGCCGGTCGCGGTCTTGCCCGGCCGCTTCGAGCGCCGGCTGGAGATCGTGCTGGCGAAATCCGGGCTGGAGCGCCGCCGACTCCTGATGTGGATCCTGGCCTGGTGCGGACTCTCGACCGCCTGGTTCGACGAAGACGAGGACCCTCTGGCGCAGATCAATCTCGCCGTAGCCGAGCGGGCGATCGTCGCGCTGGACGCGCTCTAATCCCGCATCCAGGCGCTGAACCGCTCCGGCAGGACATTCGCCCCGCAGATCACCGTGGCGACGCGCTTGCCGCGATAACGTTCGGGCTCTTCCAGCATTGCGGCGATGCCGAGCGCCGCCGAGGGCTCGGTGACGAGCGCGGCATGCCGGTAGAGCAGCCGCATGCCCTCGACGATGCTGGCTTCCTCGACCAGCGGAACATGGTCGGCGAGGGCGATGAGGTCGTCGAGCACCTCCGGTATCGGAAACCGCCCGGCGACGCCGTCGGCGATCGTGTCGGTGCTCTCGGTCGTCACGACCGATCGGGCTCGCCACGACAGCGCCAGGGCCGGCGCACCTTTCGGCTGGATGCAGACGATCTCGGTCGCAGGCGACAGGGTTTTCATGACATGGCCGACGCCGGTGGCCAGCGCACCGCCACCGAGCGCGAGCAGCACGGTATCGACACGCCCTGCCCCCTCGACGAGTTCGAGCCCGATCGTCGCCGCGCCCTCGCAGGTGTCGAGGTTTTCGCTGTCCTCGATCAGGAAGGCTTCGCCACCACCCGCGATCTCCCGCGCGCGCTCGCGGGCCGTCTCGATATCGCCTTCGACCAGCTCGACCGCTCCGCCCAAGCGGCGGATGCGCTCGATCTTGCCGGCATTGGCGCCCCTCCCCGCGATCACTATGACGTCGATGCCGCGCGACCGGCCGCTATAGGCCAGCGCTTGGCCAAGATTGCCTGCGCTGGCGCAGACCGCAGCCTTTGGGCCTGAACTCCTGGCGAGCCGCGCCATCGCGACCTCGGTCCCGCGCCCCTTGAAGCAGCCGATCGGGTTCGCAGTCTCGAGCTTGATGACGAGCTCGCAGCCGAGCAATTCGCCGAGTGTCGGAGATTGGAACTGCGGCGTATCGCGAAACAGCAGCGAAATTTCTCGCTGCGCCTGCCGGATGCGGTCGAGGTCGAGCCTGGTGTTCGGCTGCATGGGACAAGCCTTCGGCGGGATGGTAGGAACGACGCGTGCGCTTTAGCGCACAAACATCCCGTGCGCAATAACGCACAGACTGGAGAGCGCCTGCCATGAAGCCCGTCGGCCCGGTCGATACCCCGAAGCTGCTCAAGTCGATCCGAAGCGACCGCGGCTGGAGCCTCGACCAGACGGCGGCGCGCACCGGCGTCAGCAAGGCGATGCTGGGCCAGATCGAACGGGGCGAATCCGCACCGACGATCGCGACGCTCTGGAAGCTCGCCACGGGCCTGGGGGTTCCCATGACCGCGCTGCTGGAGGCCGATGGCGGGAGCGGCGACGTACTGCTTCTGCGCGACGCCGCCGACTTGCGCGTGCGCCCATCGCAGGAAGGCATGCAGCGGGCTCTTGTTTTTCCCTACGAGGCGCGGTTCGGCTTCGAGCTCTACGAGCTCACCTTCGCACCCGGCTTCGAGAGCATCTCGGAGCCGCACGACGTCGGCGTCGTCGAGCACATCACCGTCCAGCATGGCGAGGTCGAGCTGCTGGTCGAGGAGGAGTGGCGGCCGCTCAGACAGGGCCAGTCGCTGCGCTTCCCGGCCGACCGCCGGCACGGCTATCGCAATCGGACGCGCGAAGAGGCCGTGGTCACGGACATCATCCACTACCGCTTCGCACCAAGCCCGAAGGCTTGAAGCCGTCATTGGGAAGGAAGGGGCTCTAGGTTCACTCCCCGAGCACGACCACCTTCGCGCCCTCGGCCACCTGCGCGCCCGGCTCGGCGCCGAGCTCGGTGACGGTGCCGTCGCGCGGGGCGGTCAGCACATGCTCCATCTTCATGGCTTCGACGATGGCGAGCCGCTGGCCCTTCACCACCGCCTCCCCGGCCGTGACGAAAAGCGCGATCAGCTTGCCGTGCATCGGCGCCTTGATCACGCCGCCGGCGCCGGCGACGGCATCGAGATCGACGCTGAACGGATCGAACAGCGCGACGGAGGTCTGGCGGCCGCGATGCAGCGCGAGATAGGTGCCTGCCTCGGCGCGGGCCAGCGTCACCTCGTGCTCGCCCTCATCAAGCGGATGGCCAGGCAACGAGACGCGCGCAGCGTCGCCGTTCCACTCGATCCTGGCCTCGATCCGCTCGCCATCGACCAAAAGCGGCAGGCCAAGCGCCGGGCGTGGCATGATCGAGAAGGCATCGGCGTCGAGCCAGGGCGACTTGGCCTCATCGCCGGTCCGCTCGATCGCGAGGTCGAGCAGCGCCACCTGCCGCTCCTCTTCCAGTTGCAGCGCCGCCGCCGCGACCGCGGCCGCATCGAGCGGCTGCGGCTCGGCCCCGAGCGCCTCGATGTTGCGCTCGATGAAACCGGTATCGAACGGACCCTTCCGGAACCCCTCGGCCTCGGCCAGCTTCTTCAGGAAGGCGAGATTGGTGCGGGGCCCGGCGACGATGGTCTCGCCGAGCGCGAAGGCGAGATGGTCGAGCGCCTCGTCGCGGCTGCGGCCATGGGCGATCACTTTGGCGATCATCGGATCGTAGAACGGCGTCACCGAATCGCCGGCCTCGACGCCGGTATCGATGCGGATGTCCTCGCTCTGCGGGAATTGCAGCGCCCAGAGCTTGCCGGTAGACGGCAGGAAGCCCTTCTCCGGATCCTCGGCATAGAGCCGCGCCTCGACGGCGTGCCCTTCGGCGCGAACGTCATCCTGGGTGAAGCCGAGCGGCTCGCCGGCCGCGACCTTGAGCTGCAGCTCGACCAGATCGAGCCCGGTGATCGCCTCGGTGACGGGATGCTCGACCTGGAGGCGGGTATTCATCTCCATGAAGTAGAAGCGGTCTGCCCTGAGGCCGTCGCGCCCGTCGGCGATGAACTCGACCGTGCCGGCGCCGACATAGCCGACCGCCTTGGCCGCCTCCGTCGCCGCCTTGCCCATGGCGGCGCGCACCTCCGGCGTCATGCCCGGCGCCGGCGCCTCCTCGATAACCTTCTGGTGGCGGCGCTGCAGCGAGCAGTCGCGCTCGTAGAGATGGACGACATTGCCATGGCTGTCGCCGAATACCTGGATTTCGACATGGCGCGGCGAGAGCACGTATTTCTCGACCAGCACCCGCGCATCGCCGAAGGCATTCTTGCCCTCGCGCTGGGCGCTGGAAAGCGCATCGGCGAAGTCCTCGGGCCGATCGACCTTCTTCATGCCCTTGCCGCCGCCGCCGGCGACCGCCTTGATCAGCACCGGATAGCCGATGCGCTCGGCCTCCTGGCTGAGGAAATCGACGCCCTGCTCGGCGCCGTGATAGCCCGGCACGACCGGGACACCCGCCTTCTCGACCAGTGCCTTCGCCGCATCCTTCAGACCCATGGCGCTGATGGCGGAGGCGGGCGGGCCGACGAAGACGATGCCGGCCGCGGCGCAGGCCTCGGCAAATTCGACATTCTCGGACAGGAAGCCATAGCCCGGATGGATGCAGGCCGCGCCGGCTTGCTTGGCGACCGCGAGGATCTTCTGCGCATCGAGATAGCTCTCACGCGCTGGCGCCGGGCCGATCCGATAAGCCTCGTCCGCCATCTCGACGAACAGCGCCTGCGCATCGGCGTCGGAATAGACCGCGATTGTGCGCAGGCCGAGCCGCCTGGCGGTGCGGATCACCCGGCAGGCGATCTCGCCGCGATTGGCGATCAGGATGGAGGGCAGTTTGGCGGCAATCGACATACAAGCTTCCTCGGGGACATCCTCGAACCGATGCCACCGTTATAGCCCAGCCTGCCCCCATGTCTGCGCCTTGTTGCGCAAGTGGCAGATGGGCACAGCGCCTCAATCCAACAGCCGCAGCCGCCGCCCCGCCTTCAGTGTCACCGTCGCCCCGACGACCAGCCCGAGCGCGAACACCCAGCCCGAGACCGCCCCGGCCGAGATGCCCGAGAGGAGCGTGCCGACCGTGCAGCCGAGCCCGAACACCGTGCCCCAGCCGAGCAGCACGCCACCGACCAGCCCGCGCAACACATGCCCGCCATCCGGCCGCCTTGGCTTGAACTCGCCCGCCGCCAGCGCCGCAGCGAAGGCGGCCGCGACCAGCCCGGCAACGAAGAGCCCGTTCGGCGTCAGCAGTGCATCGCGGATCAGGGTGGCGCAGCCGCGGAAGCTGTCGAGCCCTTCCAGGCGCGCCGGCAACCAGTCGAACCCGGTCGCCAATTGCCGCGAGCGCGAGCCGAGCTCGGCGGTGACGCCGAGCGGCGACAGGCGAAGATAAGCTGCGACGCCAATCAGCCCGACGAAGAGCCCGCCGAGCCAGGCCGGCCAGCGTCGCAGGACAATTGCAGCGATTGGGTCGGCTGGCGCGTTCTCCGATGCACCCTGCTCGCTCGGCCTGCCGGCCCGCAGCAGCCACCAGGCCGCGGCCCCGAACACGGCAAGCCCGGCCAGCAGCGCCCCGCCATAGCCGAGCTGGCGCGGCACCCAGAGCACCGGCGACTCCGAGATCGTCAGCAGATAGAGCTCGTTCCAGCTCAGGAATCCGAGGATGAAGCCAAGGCCTGCGCCTATAAGCGCGAAAGGAGAGGTCGGCGAGCCCTCGCCCAGGCGGTAGAGATGGGCGCTGATGCAGGAGCCGGAGATCGCCACGCCGGCGCCGAAGGCGAGCCCCGCCAGCACCAGCGCCGGGCCGACCGGGCCGATATGCGCCGTCGGCGGCAGGCGCGTGCCTGTGGGATCGGGCAGCCAGGCGCCATAGATCAGGGTGTAGCCGGCAAGCCCGACAGCCAGTGCGGCGAGGATGCCGAGCAACCCGCGCGGATCGCGCCGGTCGAGCCAGTCTTTCCAGATGCAGAAGAAGCAGAAGCGCGCCCGCTGCAGCACGAAGCCGAAGGCGGCACCCAAAATCAGCGAGAGCTGGAGCTGCGGCGCCGGATCGCCGTGGCGCCCGACCAGATAGATGGAAATTGCGATTGCTACGGCGACGACCGCTGCAGCGATGTAGCGCAGGGGCGGCAGCCTGATCGGCTCCGCCCCCGCCTGCCGGCGCGCCAGCTCATAGTCCAGCGCGCCGCTATCGTCGGAGATACTCATCAGGGAGCTTACTTGCCGCCCCAGACTGTGCCGGCCGGATTGCTGATCGGCAGCCCGACGACGTTGCCGTATTCGGTCCAGGAGCCGTCATAATTGGCGGCCTGGTAGCCGAGCACGCGCGTCAGGATGAACCAGGTGTGGCTTGAGCGCTCGCCGATGCGGCAGGAGGTGATCACCGGCTTGGAGCCGTCGATGCCGACCTCGGCATAGAGCTTCTTCAGCTCTTCCGGCGACTTCAGCGTGCCGTCGGCCTGGTTGACCGCCCGCGCCCACGGCACGTTGACCGAGCCGGGGATATGGCCGGCGCGCAGCGCCAGTTCCTGGAAGCCGGCCGGGGCGATGATCTTGCCGGAGAATTCGTCGGGCGAGCGGATATCCAGAATGCGGGCGTCCGACTTCTTCTCGACGCTGGCGACGACGTCGGTGAGGCGGGCGCGCAGCGCCTTGTTCGGCTCGCCGACTGTAAAGGTAGACGCCTTGACCGGCACCGGATTGGTCGCGACCGGGCGCTTCTCCAGCTCCCATTTCTTGCGGCCGCCATCGAGCAGCTTCACGTTGTCGCGCAGGCCGTAGATGTCGAACACCCAGGCGCCCCAGGCAGCAAACCAGTTGTTGTTGTCGCCGTAGAGGACGACGGTGACGTCCTTGTCGACGCCGAGCTTGCGGGCCAGCGCCTGGAACTTCTCGGGACCGGCGATGTCGCGCGAAACGGTCTCGACCAGATCAGTATGCCAGGCGATGTTCTGCGCGCCGGGGATATGGCCACGCTCGTAGATGCCGGGCTCGACGCTGACCTCGACGATCCTGACCTTGGGATCGCTGAGGTTCTTCTCCAGCCACTCGGTCGAGACCAGCGGGCCGGACTGTGCCAGCGCCGCGCCGCCGAGCACGAGGCTCGCGGCCAGTGCAGTCACGCCGTGGCGGATGAAAGACAGGACGGACATTCTGGCGCTCCTTGGCGCCGAAAGAGCCGGGCTATCGGCGCGTTTCGGCATGAATTGCAGGGGCTGCCATGATTTCGCCACGCGGCTCGCCGGAGAAGCCGGACAGGATTTTTTTGTTTGCCATCAAGGCGGAAGAATTGGGTCGTACGACCTTGGTCGGAGGAGAAGTTTCTTCTCATGCCTCCCTACTTGGGTCATCCCGGGCGGAGCGCAGCGGAGACCCGGGATCCATTCCGGAGCCTTCCCTAAGGAGGTTCAGGCATGGGTCCCGGGTCTCCCTTCGGTCGCTCGGGACGACAGAGCCCTGTCTTATGATGAGGTTTTCTTCCGATCCTGCGGCTGCTTCGTCGCCCGCCAGATCGCCCAGCTCGCCTGGAAGCAGAGGAAGGCGACGAAGAGGTCGAACAGATATTCCGGCCAGCGCACCGAGAGCAGTCGCGCGGCGAGGCCGAGCAGCGCGAAGCCAGTGGTCGAGATCGCATCGTTGCGCGAGGACAGCCAGGTCGCCTTGATCACCGGGTTGGTCTCGGCCCGGAAGCGCCAGAGCACGCCGATGATGAGATAGGCGATCAGGATCGCGCTCGCCGCCGAGAAGCCAAGCGTGAAGAGCTCGATCGGCCGCGGCCGCAGGATCTTGTCCCAGAGGTCGTAGAGGGTGTGCAGGCCCGCAACCGCCATCACCGCGCCGATGGCGAGCGCCGCCACCTTCTCGGCCCGCTCGTCGCGGCCGAAGACCAGCGCCGCGATGCCGTAGAGCGCGACGTCGTAGACCCAGTCGACGCCGTCCTTGAACAGCTGGTTGTTGCCCACGGCAATCGCCCAGAGCACGACATTGCCGGCGAAGATCAGGATGCCGAGCGCGATGCCCCAGATCGTCAGGCGATAGGCGCGCCCGACTTTCGGATCGACCGGCGCGGCATGGCCGGGTTCGCTCTCGATGCGAACGCCGTGCCCGTCATGGTCGGCCTTGGGCCGACCATCCGCGTTTTCGCGCTGTTCCGAGGCATCGAAGGCTGACAAGCGCGGCACTCCCGAGTCGCCCCGGACAGTGTCGCGCAAAAACCGCTCGTCGCAAGCCGTGGACGGCCGGGACTGGCCCGACCAGGACGACAGCGGATCGCCAATCACGGCGCCGGCGCTTGTGGGGGCGTGCCCCTCAGCCGCGCCCGACGAGCGGGGCCTTGGTCGCCATCACCGTGACGAAGAGGATGTTGGCCTCGAGCGGCAGGCCGGCCATATGCAGGACAGTGGTCGCGACATGGTCGACATCCATCACCGGCTCGACCTTGATCGAGCCGTCCGGCTGCGGCACGCCGGTGGTCATCTTCTTGGCCATCTCGGTCAGCGCATTGCCGATATCGACCTGGCCGACGGCGATGTCGTATTTGCGCCCGTCGAGCGAGGCGGTCTTGGTCAGGCCGGAGATGGCGTGCTTGGTCGCGGTGTAGGCGGCCGAGTTCGGGCGCGGCACCTGCGCCGAGATCGAGCCGTTGTTGATGATGCGCCCGCCGCGCGGCTCCTGCGACTTCATCGCCTTGAAGGCCTCCTGCGTGCACAGGAACGGGCCGGTCAGGTTCGTGTCGACCACCCTCTGCCAGTCCTCCAGCGAGAGGTCCTCCAGCAGCACGCCGCCCGGCGCATTGACGCCGGCATTGTTGAACAGCACGTCGACGCGGCCGAACTTCGCCTTAGTGGCAGCGAACAGCGCCTCGACCGACGTCTTGTCGGTCACGTCGGTCGAGACCGCGAGCGCCTGCGCCGCCGGCGCGCCCGAGAGCGTGATCGTCTCTTCGAGGGCATCGGTGCGGCGCCCGGCCAGCACGGTGCGATAGCCGTCCTTCAGGAAGGCGATGGCGACGGCCCGGCCGACGCCCGAGCCGGCACCGGTGATGATCGCGACCTTGTTATGCCCAGACATGCGCTTCCTCGTCTTTTTACAATTTCAACCGTTTCAAGTGCCGCACGATAACAGCGCATGCAGTATGCTGAAGCGGACCCGCCGCGCAACCGCGATGCCCGCGCTGCGTGCCGGCTCAGTTGCCCAGCTTCGCCGCAGCGCGCACCCTTGCGGAAAGGTCGACCACTGCGCGCCGGTCCGGTTCGAACGTCAGCGTCGCCACGGCACGTGCCGCCGCGAGCTCGGCGTGGCGCAGCGCAGCTGGCATCAGCCGGCCCGAACCGGTGGCTGCCAGGATGGCGAGCGCCTTCTGCACCCTGATGCCGACTTCGACCAGGGCGGCTCCGTCGCGCGCCAACGGCGAGAACACGTCGTCGAGCAGGTCGTGCTCGTCGAGGCCGGGGACCGTGACATGCCGGCAGACCGGCTCCTCCTCCGCGCCCTCCCCGGCCCAAATCGACAGGATCCGCACCGCGCGCCCGATCACGTCGATCGCGGTACCCGGATCGTTGACCGCCGGCGACAGCGCCCGCGAGGCGATCTCGGCGAGGACCGACAGGCCGAAGCGCGGGTCCTGGTCGAACGAGCGCATGTCGCCGATGCTGAAGGCTTTTTGCACGGCCCCGAGTTGCTCATCTGCCAGCCGGCGACTCGAACGGGCGAGGATGCTCTCACGCGCCACGAATGCGCCGGGCAGTACCAGCACGTCGATGCGCCCGCCGGCCGCCTGCGCCAGCTTGTCGAGCGCTGCGACGTCGAGATGCTGGAGATAGCCGGTCTCGCTCGCAAGGATCGGCACGCCCTCCGCCATGCCCCCGGCTGGTGGCGGCAAGGCACCGAGATGCGGCTTCCGCCGGCGCTCGCGTAACGCCTCGGCTGCGGCTTCCTCCACCCGCCGGGTCGTTTCCCCCAGCCGCCCGAGGCGCGAAAGGTATTCGATCCAGCGCAGCAGGGTGACCACCACGAGGGCGATCACCGCGATGGTCGCGATGAAGAGGACGGCGCGCCCCTCGCCGCCATAGACGCCGGTGCTGAGCGCCACGATGCCGACGATGCTGAACAGGAAGGCGCCGATGAACGTCGAGAGCGCGTTCTGGGCCTTGGTGTCCTGCAGCAGCAGCATCGTCGCCCGTGGCGTGACGCCGGTCGCCGCAGCGGCGTAGGCCGAGACCATGGCGCCGAGCGAGAAGGTCGTCACCGCCAACATGCTCGATGCCATGATGCCGAGCACATTATCGACGGCGTCGGCGCCGATCCGGACCGAGACGGCCGGCGGAATGAACGGCTTCAGCCAGATCGCCACGAGCGCCGTCAGCGCACCGAGCAGCGAGAACAGGGCCGAGCGCACCCAGAGCCGTCGCGTGAACTGCGCCAGAAGCCATTGCCAGCGCGTCATGCGGCTCGCCTTTCACCAGGTCGTGATTCCGTCGCCAGCTTGCACGCCGACGGCGCCCATTGCCAACGCCCCTGCCAGCCGTAGGTTCATCATGGGAGGACGCATCATGACCAGCCTGAGCCGCCGCAGTTTCATCGCCGCCGGGGCCGCCGGTCTCGCCGCCCCCACCCTCGCCCAGCAGCCCGGGCACGAGCAGCATGGCGGGCATTACGAGCGGCTGAACCAGCCCGGCCGGATCGGCAAGCCCGAGCTCGCGGCGTCGCAGAACGTCTTTGATTCACCGGCCCCGAAGGCAGCCAGTCCCGGCCGCTGGAGCACGAAGGCGCTGCTGCCGCTGCCGCGCTCCGAAATGGCCTGGGCGGCGGCGCATGACGACCGCATGCACATCGTCGGCGGTTATGGCGAGCAGCGCACCGACCGGCCCTATCACCATGTCTACGATCCCAAGGCCGACACATGGAGCGACGGCGCGCCGTTGCCGCTGGGCGCCAACCATGTCGGCGTCGCCTTCCTCGATGGGAAACTCTACGCCATCGGCGGCTTCCTCGAGCAGAACCGCAAGCCGCATCCGCGCTGCTTCGTCTACGATCCCAAGGCGGACAAATGGGCCGAGATCGCGCCCCTGCCTCGCCCCGTCGGCTCGGCCGCGATCGTCGGCCTGAACGGCGTATTACATTCGATCGGCGGCGCCATCGGCGACACCACCGAGAGCAAGACCTCGATCAACTGGCACCGCGTCTACGATCCCAAGGCCGATGCCTGGAGCGAGCGCACGCCGCTGCCGACGGCGCGCGACCATACCGGGACGCTGGCGATCGGACAGCTGATCCACGTCATCGGCGGGCGCGTCGACAGCTTCCACACCAATTCGAACCTGCACCACGCCTATGACCCGGCGACCGACAAATGGGCGCCGCGCAACCCGCTGCCGACCGCCCGCTCAGGCCATGGCGCCGTGCTCTATCGCGGCAAGGTCTTCATCATGGGCGGCGAAGGCACCAATCGCGTCTTCGGCCAGATGGAGGCCTATGACCCCGCCAGCGACGGCTGGGAGCAATACGCCCCGATGCTGACCCCGCGCCACGGGCTCGGGGCCGCGCTGGTCGGCGACGCCATCCACGTCGCCGGCGGCGGCCCGGTCATGGGCGGCGGCGTCCAGAGTGCGATCCATGAGGCGTTCAGTCTGAGCTAAGAGCGGCTCGCGGAGTCACTCGCCGCGACCGGCGCGTCCGAAAACCTGTCGAGGACAAAAGCGATCGCCGCGGTCGCTGCAATCGCGAAGATCAGCCGCCCGGCCAGAATGCTGGCGATATCGGCCCCCAGCGCCACCATGATCAGCGTGTCCTCGATCAGGCTGTGGGCGAAGCCCATGAAGACGCTGGCGATGAAGATTTGCCGCGGCTCGATCGGCTGCCGGCGCACCTCCGCCAGCATCAATCCGCTGCCATAGGAGATGCCGAGCAGCAGGCCGACAGTGGTGAACGGCAGCGCCTCGGGCTTAAGGCCGACCAGACGGAACAGCGGAGCGAGTGCCCTGTAGAGCACATCGAGGATGCCTGCCGCTCTGAGTAGTTCCATCACCCAGGTCAGAACGAGCAGAACTGCGAGCATCACGACCAGTGTCTTGGCCAGCCCGTAGGAGAAGCCGAGCCAGCCGACCTCGCCCGCCGCGGGCGTCCAGACCGGGGCCATCGGCTGCGCCAGCCAGCCGGTCGCGGCAAAGAGCTGGTGCAGCAGCGCGGCGAAGGCCATCGCCCCGGCGATGCGGATGATCGACGTCGCCCAAAAATTCGGCCCAGCCCTGGCGACGATGCGCTGCTCGACCGGGATGGCATGCGCCAGCAGCAGCAGGGCCGAGAACACCGTCATGTCGGCGCTGCTGAGCGCCAGCGTCGGCACCAAAGTGAACAGGACCACCACCCCGCCCCACATCCCGACCAGCAAACCAGTCAGCCAAGCTAGAGCCAGCTCCGGCGGCAGGCCGAAAAGCTGCATCGCCGGCGCCAGCCAGGGCGAGACGGCCTTGATAACCCCGAACTCGGCCAGAGCCTGAGTCGCGATCGCGATCGGCACCATGACCACGACGAGCTCGCGGTAGACGGCAAAGGTCTCGATTGTCTTGCGCTGGAATTGGGTCTGGAGCGGCATCGGCGGCAATCCTCGATTGGTGCCGGGACGCTAGCGCCGATGCATGCTTGGTGGTGGTCAAAATCGCCGGCTATATGCAATTTTATTGCACGAGGCTCGCCGGAGATGCCCGCGATGGATCGGATCGACAGGACGCTGCTGAACCTGCTCCAGGCCGACGCCTCGCGCACCAATGCGCAGCTGGCCGATGAGGTCGGGCTCGCCCCATCGAGCTGCCTGCGCCGGATCAGGCGGCTGGAAGCGGCTGGACTGATCCTGCGAACGGTCGCGATCCTCGATCCCGCCAAGAGCGGCAAGGGCCTCAAGGTGATCATCGCCATCGAGCTCGCCCGGCATGACGAGCCGAACCGGCGTCGCTTCCTCGAACTGGCGGCGCGCCAACCGGCCGTCGTCCAGGCCTATGGCGTCACCGGCCAGACCGATGTGATCCTGATGCTGCGCGTCGCCGACATGGACGAGGTGACGGCGCTCTGCGAGCTGCTGTTCGGCGAAGGCAGCAACGTCACGCGCTACTATACCATGGTGGTCAACAAGACCGCCAAGGAGACGACCGCGATCCCTCTGTGAGCGGACGCCTCAACCGCCGAGCAGCTTCTTCATCGACGGCGCCGGATGGAAGGCATAGCGCTCGCGCTCGTAGAACGGGATCGCCTCGCGCCTGGCATCGAGGAAGACTGCGTTGAGGCCGCGCGCCCTTGCATCCGCCTCGGCGAAGGCGAGCAGCGCCCGGCCGATGCCGCCGCTGCGGACCCGATCGTCCACCACGAGGTCGTCGACGTGCAGATACGCCCCGCGCGACAACGTATGGACCGGTCGCATGCCGAGCACGCCGACCAGTGCGCCGTCACGGAAGGCGCCGACCAGCTCGTAGCCCGAGAAGGATTGCCGCCGCACGCGGTGCAGAAACTCCGCCTCGTCGAGCGCTACCCGCAATTGCACGACGATCGGGAAGGCCTCGCGCCACTCCGCCGGAACGAGCCGTCTCACCAAAACCATCGTCCTCGCCCATCTCGCAATCGTCCAGCCGCGGCAGATGAGGTCGCCATGCGTCTCGAATAGCAAGTGCCTTGCCGAGGGGCCGGCCTTGCGCAGGCCTTCTGACCGGCTCGCGTGGCACTCGGCGCAAGTATACCCGCTAGTGAATATCGCCATCGCTTTCGGTGCTGCAGGTTGGCCAGATCCGGGCACAGCGCCCGGCGAGGAGCCGGCCACGTGCAAGCCATCGCCTACGCCTGCCTTGTCGTGCTCCTGTTCTCGGGCTTCGTCCTCGTGTCGAGAGCCGGGCTTTCGACCGCCTTGACCCTGCCGGATATGGCGGCGCTGCGCTTCGGCATCGGCGGGCTGCTGTTGCTGCCGATCGTGCTGAAGCACGGGTTGAGCGGCTTGCGGCCGGCGCAAGCCCTGGCGTTGTCGATCTTGGGCGGGCTCGGCTTCGCGTTGTTCGCCTATGCGGGCTTTGCGCTCGCGCCCGCGGCGCACGGTGCCGTCCTGTTGCACGGCACATTGTCGTTGACCACCGCCATATTGCTGTGGGTCGTTACGAGCAAACTGCCGCAAGGCCGACAGACCGTCGGGCTGGTGGTCATCGGCCTCGGCATCGTCACAATGGCCTGGGATGGCTTCGGGCACGCGTCCTGGCGGCTGCTTCTGGGAGACGCCTGCCTGCTGGCAGCCTCGCTGTGCTGGTCGGGCTACGGGCTCTACGTCAGGGAGCTCGATCTCCCGGCGACGCGTGCCGCGGCGATCGTCGCAGTCGTCTCGGCGATCGCCTTTTTGCCGATCTACGCCGTCTTGCCCGGCAAGATGCTGTTTCGCGCCTCGCTGCAGGATCTCCTGGTCCAAGGTCTGTTTCAGGGTGTCCTGATCGGGGCGGTCTCGATCTTCGTCTACACGCGGGCCGTCTCACTGCTGGGCGCCGCCAGGGTTGCGCTCTTCACCGCCGCCGTACCCGGCCTGACCGCGATTGCGGGCTATGTCTTCCTTGGCGAGGCGCCCAGCCTCTTCGTTGCGCTGGGCGTGACGCTGGTCACAGCGGGCCTTCTGGTCTCCCTGCGTCGAGTACCTTGAAGACCAAGCGTTTCCGTAGCCGTTGTCCGCTCACGGCAGCGAGGCTCCTTGTCCTGCATACAAAATTCCGCATACACTCTTGCGGCTGGAACACGAGCGCTCTACTCCTTGCATGCAAGAAGCCGGGACAAGCCTGGCAATGACAAAGCAAGGGAGGAGTACGATGAAGGGTTTCCGCAGGCTCGCTCTGGCTGTAGCCACGCTCGCGATCGGCGCGGCGCCAGCCTTCGCCTTCCCGGATCGGCCGGTGCAGTTGATCGTGCCCTGGGCGGCCGGTGGCGGCATGGACGCGGTGATGCGCATCTTCGCCAACGGGCTCGAGGCCGAGCTGAAGCAACCGGTCAACGTCATCAACCGCACCGGCGGCGGCGGCGTCACGGGCCATACCGCGATCGCGACCGGCGCGGCGGACGGCTACACCATCGGCGGCGTCAGCCCGGAGCTCTCGTTCTTCAAGACGCTCGGCCTCGGTGACCTGACCGTCGACAGCGTCGACATGTTCTCGCGCGTCTCGCTGATTCCCGCGGGCGTCACGATCAAGGCGGACGCGCCCTACAAGACCGTCGCCGACTTCCTCAAGGCGGTGAAGGAGAGCCCGAAGGGCACCTTCACCTCGTCCGGCACCGGCACCGGCGGCTCTTGGCACATCGCCTCGGGCGGGCTGATGAAGGCGGCCGGCCTGCCGGCCGACCAGATCCGCTGGGTGCCGAGCAATGGCGGCGCTCCGGCGCTGCAGGATCTCGCCGCCGGCGGCATCACCGCCTTCACCGGCTCGCCGATCGAAGCCAAGGCGATGCTCGACGGCGGGCGCGTGCGCACCATCCTGATGATGACCGAGGAGCGTCACCCGAACTTCCCCGACGTGCCCAGCGCCAAGGAAGCCGGCCTCGACTGGACCTATCAGAACTGGTTCGCCATCGCCGCCCCCAAGGGCGTGCCGGCCGATCGCCGCAAGATCCTCTACGAGGCGGCAGAACGCACGATGAAGCGCGAAGATGTCCGCAAGGGGATGGCCGATCGTGGCATCACCCCGGTCTGGGACACGCCGGCGCAGTTGCAGGACTATGTGAAGACCTTCAGCGAGCGCGGCAACGGCGTGCTGAAGGATCTGGGCCTGGCGAAGAACTGACGGCCGACACCGAACGGGCTCGCTGCACAGCAGCGGGCCCTGCTTTACCGCAGCCGCGCCTGCAGCGGCAGATCGCCGAACAGTGACGGCTCGGCGCTGGTGCGAGCCTTCTCGATCGTCAGGATCTTCAGCTTGGTCTCGACGCCACCATCGGCCGAGAAGCCGCCGGTCTTGCCGCCCGCAGCGAGCACGCGATGGCAGGGCACGATGATCGGGATCGGGTTCTGGCCGAGCGCGACACCGACGGCCCGCGCCGCCCCGGGCTCGCCGATCCGCGCCGCCACCTCGCCATAGGTCAGGGTCTCGCCGGGCGGGATCGCAAGCGCCACGGCGTAGACGCGCCGGTTGAATTCGGGCGTGGCCGAGAGATCGATCGGCAGATGCGACAGATCACGCTGCTCGCCGGCCAGCAGGGCGACGATATCGGCGATCGCCTGCCGCACGAAGGTAGGCGGCTCGGCCTCGACGCTGTCTGGAAAGCGCCGCCCCAGCCGCCGCCGGGCGGCATCTTCGTCGCGCTCGGGCAATTGCGCCGCGACGATGCGCTCGCCCTGCCAGACCAGGGCGCAGGTGCCGATCGCGGTGGTGAAGAGACAGAAGTTCTGCATGAACGGACGATAGCGCGGCAGCGGGCTCCAGGGCACCCGATTCCTGCCGTCTCCATCACTTGTCGTCCCGGGCGGAGCGAAGCGTAGACCCGGGATCCATTCCGGAACCTTTTTCGGAAAGGCTCCGGAATGGATCCCGGATCGGCGCGGCTATCGCCGCTTGTCCGGGATAACTTGGTTGGGGAGCGAGAAAGCCCGGCTCACGCCCAGAGCCGTTCCTTCTCCAGTCCCTTGTAGAGATCGGCCACCTGCTCGGCATAGCCGTTGAACAGCAGCGTCGGCTTGCGATCGCGCGTGCCCAGCACCTGCTCGCTGGCCTGGCTCCAGCGCGGATGCGAAACCTCCGGGTTCACATTGGCCCAGAAGCCGTATTCAGAGGCTTGAAGACCCTCCCAGAAGGTCTTCGGCCGCTCGGCGACGAAGCTGATCTTGCTGATCGATTTGACCGACTTGAAGCCGTATTTCCACGGCGTGATCAGCCGCAGCGGCGCGCCGTGCTGGGTCGGGATCGGCTTGCCGTAGATGCCGGTCACCATCAGCGTCATGTCATGCGTCGCCTCGGCAATGGTCAGCCCCTCGGTGTAGGGCCAGGGATACCAGCGCTGCGACTGGCCGGGAGCCATCTTCGGGTTCAGAAACGTCTGCATCTGCACGTATTTCGCACCCGAGAGCGGCTTTGCCAGCGCGACCAGCTCCTTCAGCGGGAAGCCGGTCCACGGCACCGCCATCGACCAGGCCTCGACGCAGCGGAAGCGATAGAGCCGCTCCTCCAGCGTGACCTTCCTGATCAGGTCGTCGAAGCCGATTTCGAACGGCTTCTCGACCAGCCCGTCGATCGTGATCGTCCAGGGCCGCGTGACCAGCCGCTTCGACGCGGCGGCCACCTCTTTGGAGGTGCCGAACTCGTAGAAGTTGTTGTAGTTCGCCGCCAGTTCCTCGTCGGTCACCGGCCGGTCGAGCGTATAGGCCGCGTTGCGCTTGGCAGGGTAGAGGTCGAGCGTCGGATCGGCCCCCTGCGCACCGGCGGCCTGCGGCAAGGCGGCACCGGCGATGGCGCCGGCACTGCCGGCGAGCCATTGCCGGCGATTGAGGAAGACGGATTCCGGTGTCGCCTGGCTTTCGGGCATCTCCCAGCCGGCGCGACGCTTGATCAACATGACGGACATACTCCGTTGCAACGGAGCAAGTTTAGTCGATCCGACACCCTGAGACCAAGTCACGAGCGGGAGAGCAGCTCACCCGCTCGGTCAGAACCAGCGCAAATCGACCGTTGTCAGTCCGGCTGATCGGCGTACCGCTCGGCGTAGTCCGCCTCGAGCCCTTCGATCTTCGACCAGAAGCCGCGTGGCGGATTGCCGGCGAGCCTGTCTTCCAGGATGCCGAGATGGGCGTGCCAGCCGCCGGAGACGTCGATCATCTCGGCCTTGCCGGCGAGCTTGCGATGCGTCAGCACCAGCCTGACCTTGTCGCCCTCGGGGATGAGCTCGAAGGTCGCCTCCGAGGTTGCGTCGCCCTCGCCCGGCCAGGTCATCGCCAGCACCGTCATCGGCTCGTAGCGCGTGACGGTTCCCTTCGACGGCCAGCCCTTGTCGTTCATCTCGCGATAGCGCTCGGGCGGTGGCTCGCTGGTGATTTGCGAATGCTTGAACAGAAGATCGGCCTTGCCGCCGACGCGTGGCTCGATCTCGCCCGAGGCCAGCCAGGTGCCGCGCTTGTCGGACTCGGTGAGATAGGACCAGACCCGTTCGAGCGGGCCGGGCAGGAGCCGCTCGAAGCGGACCGCGCCGCTCTCCAGGACCACGCCATGTTCGTTCATCACGCCTCTCCTCAGTCGTCGTCGGGCTTTGCGAGTTCTCGTTCCAGGCGGTCCAGCCCGGCATTCCAGAAGCCGCGCACCTGCCGGACCCAGGCGTCGAAGGCATCGAGCCCGTCGGGATCGAGCCGGTAGATCCGGCGCTGGCCGCTGACTTCGACGCTGACCAGCCCCGCCTCCTTCAGCACCTTGAGATGCTGCGAGATCGCCGGCGCGCTCATGGCGAACTGCGCAGTGATCTCGCCGGCCGCCATGGCGTGCCGGCCGAGCATCTCGACGATGCGGCGGCGGGTCGGGTCAGCCAGGGCCGTGAAGCGATCCATGGCTTTTATTTAATGTCTCACTTAATTAAGTCAATGCAAAAATATGGGACACACCGATGGCGCGCCCTCCCCTTGCATGCACGTCGCTTGTGGTTGCGGCGGTTGCAGGTCATGAAGGGCGCCCCGTACGCCGCCTCCCACGAGACCATGCCCAGCCGAAACGCCACGCTCGCCGGCATCCTGATGATGCTGCTCGGCATCCTGCTGTTCTCGCTCAACGACGTGATGGGGAAATGGCTGGTCGCGACCTATACGGTGGGTCAGGTCCTGCTACTGCGCTCGGCCGCAGCCCTGCTGGCGATCATCCCCTTCGTGGTGAAGCAGGGCGTCGCCCGTACGCTGCGGCCCGAACGCCCCGGCCTGCAGCTGCTGCGCGTCACGCTCGGCTCCTGCGAGGTCGCGCTGTTCTACTGGGCAGTGTCCTATCTGCCGCTCGCCGACACGATGACGTTCTGGCTGGCCGCGCCGATCTGGGCGGTGGTGCTGGCGGCGCTGCTGCTCGGAGAGCGCGTCGACGCCGGGCGCTGGCTCGCAGTGGCGGCCGGCTTCGTCGGCGTCGTGATCACGCTCAACCCCTCGGCGCAGAGCCTGTCGCTGCCGGCGATCATCGCGCTCGTCGGCAGCTTCTCCTTTGCGGCTATGATGATCACTGGCCGGCAATTGCGCGGCACGCCCGATGTCACGCTGGTGTTCTGGCAGACGCTGGGCGCCCTGGTGATCGGGGTCGCGTTGCTGCCCTTCGGCTGGGTGACGCCGACCTTGCCCGATCTCGGCCTGCTCGGCCTCCTCGGCATCGTCGCGATGGTCGCGCATCTTTGCGTGACGCGCTCGCTCAAGCTGGCCGAGGCCTCGGTCGTGGTGCCCTATCAGTACACGCTGATCGTCTGGGCGCTGGTCTTCGGCTGGCTCGTCTTCGGCGACTGGCCGAGCTCGGCCATGCTGTTCGGCTCCGCGCTGATCATCGCCGCCGGCCTTGCCCTGCTCATGCTCGAGCGGCGTGCCGGCAATGCCGCCTCTGACACTGCCAAGGAGCGTGTTACGATCGAGCAGAACTGATCCGGAGATGCGATGGCCGAGGCTGCGAAACCGCCGGATTTCTGGAACTGGCTCGGCGCCGCGATCTCCCTCGTCCTCGGCCTCTGGCTGCTCGTTGCCGGCTGGCGGACCCTGCCGCTGGCACGCGGCGATCTCCTGGTCGCCGACCATGTCGGCCCGATGAGCTACAGCACGCCGCTGATCCGCGTCAGCTCGGGGCGCCGCGGGACGGCGACGCATCGGACGCAGGACCTCTGGCTCGCCGCTATCCGCGACGACGGGCAATACAACTACCGGCGGCTCTACCGGCCCGCCCGTGGCCTCTGGGTCGACGACATCGACCGGCTGGACCGAGACCAGCAGGTCCGCTTCCTGGTCGATCCCGATCGCCAGCTGGTTTACGAGGCGACCTCGCGCGGCAAGACCTTCCTCGCCTATGACGACACCGCCGAGACGCTGACCGGCGGCGCACGGCGCTCGTTCCTATTCGGCTTCGGCCTGCTTGCCGGCGCAATCTGGCACCTGTGGCCGCTGGCCTCGCGCTACTGGCGCGAACGGCAAGGCGCCGGCGAAGCCAATGGCGGCTGAGAAAACGGAAACAGGGCCGCTCTGGTGGGCGGGGGTCGCAACCCTTGGCCTCGTCTTCCTCGCCTATGGCTACGGCATCCTGCCGGTCGCGCGCGACCGGCTCGTCGCGGTCGAGCTGGAAGCGCCACTGCCGGTGCGGCAGGTGCTGATCCAATTGAGCGGGCGCAACCCCGACAGTTACTACACCCAGTATGTCGACGCGTCCCTGCCCGATCGCGGCAAGGTCGTGATCAGGCCGGTCGCCAAGGTCCTCATACCCGAGATCGAGAGCCTCAGGCGTGGCCAAGTCCGCTTCCTCGTCGATCCGTCCAGGCTGAGGATCTACGAAGCCGCCATCGACGGCCGCATCGTCCAATCCTATGCGGGCTCGGCCGGCCGGCAGCGCAGCCATGCCTTCATCGCGCTGGGTGCCGGGGTGTTCTGCGTCTGCGTCGGGGCTCTGGGGCTGGCGCCGCTGCGCCAGGCGCGCGACAAAAAGCAGGCCCGCCCGAAAAGCTGAGCGGGCGGGAGGACTTCATGGCGACGATCACCTATCTGACCACCGTCCAGTTCGGCTTCGGCGAGCTCAAGACCATCGCCCCCGGCCTGACCGACTTGAAGATCGCGCGCCCGCTGATCGTCGCCGATCGCGGCCTGGCAGCGACCGACCTGATCCAGCGCCTGCGCGCCGCCTCGCCGCTGCTCGGCAATGCCCCGCTCTTCGTCGACACTCCCACCAACCCGACCGAGGAAGCGGTCGAGGCCGCGCTGGCGCTTTATCGCGAGCACGACTGCGACGGCCTCGTCGCCATCGGCGGCGGCTCGCCGATCGACCTCGCCAAGGGCGTCGCCCTGCTCGCCGGCCATGACGGCCCGCTCGAGACCTATGCCGCGATCCTCGGCGGCATCCCGAAGGTGACGGGCAAGGTCGCGCCGGTGATCGCGGTGCCGACTACCGCCGGCACCGGCAGCGAGGTCGGCCGCGCCGCGCTGATCACGCTGAAGGACGGCCGCAAGCTGGGCTTCATCTCGCCCCACCTGATCCCGAAGCTGGCCATCTGCGATCCCGAGCTGACTCTCGGCCTGCCGGCCATGCTCACCGCCGCCACCGGCATGGATGCGCTGACCCATTGCATCGAGACCTATCTGAGCCCGCGAGAGAACCCGCCAGCCGAGGCGATCGCGCTCGACGGGCTGAAGCGCGCCGCGCTCAATATCGAGCGGGCGACCAAAGACGGCTCCGACCGCGAGGCCCGCAAGGAGATGCTGATGGCGGCCCTGCAGGGCGGCCTCACCTTCCAGAAGGGGCTCGGCGCCGTCCATGCCCTCTCCCACCCGCTCGGCGGCCTGAAGCAGGTCTCGTTGCATCACGGCACGCTCAACGCCGTGCTGCTGCCGGCGGTCCTGCGCTTCAACGAGCAGGCCTCCGGCGCGAAATATGCCGAGATCCGCCGCGTGCTCGGCCTCTCCGCCGACGCCGACCTCGCCGCCTGGGTCGCCGGGCTGACGCAGCGCCTTGGCCTGCCGGGCTCCCTGTCGCAGATGGGCGTGCCGCGCAATGTGCTGCCGGCCATCGCCGAGGCAGCGACGCAGGACCATTCGAGCGCGACCAATCCGCGGCAGGCCAGCGCGGCGGATTATCTGGCGATGCTGGAAGCGTCGTTCGGGTAACGCTACCCCGGCGTCATTCTCGGCCGAAGCGAAGCGCAGAGCCGAGAATCTCAGGACGATCAGGTACGCGTTGGAGTCTCACCTTGCCCGAGATGCCCGGGTCCAGCCCGGGCATGACGCGCTTCATCACATCCGGAACACGCCGAAGCGCGTCTCCGGCACCTCGGCGTTGAGGCAGGCCGAGAAGGCGAGCGCCAGCACGCGGCGCGTCTCGGAAGGCAGGATGATGCCGTCGTCCCAGAGCCGGGCGGTGGCGAAATAAGGCGAGCCTTCCGATTCGATCTTGTCGCGGATCGGCGCCTTGAAGGCTTCTGCGTCCTCGGCGCTCCAGGGCTTGCCCTCGGCTTCGAGATTGTCGCCGCGCACGGTCGCAAGCACGCTCGCCGCCTGCTCGGCACCCATCACCGAGACCTTCGAATTCGGCCAGGCGAACAGGAAGCGTGGCGAGTAGGCGCGACCGCACATGCCGTAATTGCCGGCGCCGAACGAGCCGCCGACCAGCACGGTGATCTTCGGCACGCGGGCCGAGGCGACCGCCGTCACCAGCTTGGCGCCATCCTTGGCGATGCCGCGCGTCTCGGCCTCGCGTCCGACCATGAAGCCGGTGATGTTCTGCAGGAACAGCAGCGGGATGCGGCGCTGGCAGCAGAGCTCGATGAAATGCGCGCCCTTGAGCGCGCTCTCCGAGAACAGGATGCCGTTATTGGCGATGATGCCGACCGGAATGCCGTGGATGCGGGCAAACCCGGTGACCAGCGTCGAGCCGTAGAGCGGCTTGAACTCGTCGAGCTGCGAGCCGTCGACCAGCCGCGCGATGATCTCGCGGGCGTCGTACTGCTTCTTCAGATCGGTCGGCACGACGGCGTCGAGCTCGTCCGCGCCATAGAGCGGTTCGACCGTCTCGGCGAGGTCGATGTCCGGCCGCTTGACGCTGTTGAAATTGCTGGCGATGCGGCGCGCGATCGCGAGCGCATGGGTGTCGTCGCCGGCATAATGATCGGCGACGCCCGAGAGCCGGGCATGGACATCGGCGCCGCCGAGGTCCTCGGCCGAGACGACCTCGCCGGTCGCGGCCTTCACCAGCGGCGGGCCTCCCAGGAAGATCGTGCCCTGATTCCTGACGATGACGGTCTCGTCCGACATTGCCGGCACATAGGCGCCGCCGGCGGTGCAGGAGCCCATCACCACGGCGATTTGCGGGATGCCGAGCCCCGACAGCGTCGCCTGATTGTAGAAGATCCGGCCGAAATGCTCGCGGTCCGGGAAGACCTCGGTCTGGTGCGGCAGGTTCGCACCGCCCGAATCGACCAGGTAGATGCAGGGCAGCCTGTTCTCGCGCGCGATCTCCTGGGCGCGCAGATGCTTCTTCACCGTCATCGGGTAATAGGTGCCGCCCTTGATGGTGGCATCGTTGCAGACGACCATCACCTCGCGCCCGGCGACCCGGCCGATGCCGGCGATCATGCCCGCGCCGTGCACGTCCTTGTCGTACATGTCGTAAGCGGCGAGCGAGCCGATTTCGAGGAAGGCCGAGCCGGGATCGAGCAGGCGCAGCACGCGTTCCCTGGGCAGCAATTTTCCGCGCGAGGTATGGCGCTCCCGCGAGCGGGCATTGCCGCCGAGCGCGGCGGTCGCGCGCCGTTCCAGCAATTGGTCGCGCAGCGCGCTCCAGGCCGCGACATTGGTGCGCGCCTCGGCCGAATTGAGATCGACCTTGCTCTCGATGACCGCCACGGCGCGCTCCCTCACGACAATCTTGCTCGCGGGTTATGGCCCGCCGCGCGCGAAACGCAAACAGGCGGCGGCGCGCAGACGCGCCGTGCGCAAAGCCGAGCCGCACGTCGAAGCGGCGATTGACCGTGTCGGACACTTGTCCTAAAGCCCTTGTAGGACAAACGACCTAGAGCGTTGTCAGGGCGGCGTTTCGGTCCAAGGAGCCAATGCGGTGCCCGAGAAAACGACCCGTGAGCTCATCGTCGCGACGGCCGATCGGCTCTTCTACGAGAGCGGTTTCGACCACACCTCCTTCGCCGACATCGCCGGCCCCGTCGGCATTTCGCGCGGCAATTTCTATTATCATTTCAAGACCAAGGACGAGATTCTCGACGCCGTCATCGAACGGCGCCTGGCCAATACCGCAGCGATGCTCGCCGCCTGGGCAGAGGGCGATCAGGACCCCGCCGCCCGCATCCGCAGCTTCATCGACATGCTGATCGCCAACCGGACGAAGATCATGGCTTATGGCTGCCCGGTCGGCACGCTCTGCAACGACCTGGCGAAGCTCCAGCATCTCGCCTTGCCCCGAGCCGGCGAGATCTTCACGCTGTTCCGCGACTGGCTCCGCCGCGAATTCGCCCGGCTCGGCCATGCCGCGGAGAAAGCGGACACTCTCGCCATGGAGTTGCTGGCCCGCAGCCAGGGCGTGGCCACGCTCGCCAGCGCCTTCCGCGACGAGGCCTTCATTCGCCGGGAGGTGGCGCAGATGCATGCCTGGCTGGATGCACAGCGCCTCCCCCGGCCATCGGCTTGAGTCCCCGACAGCAACCGCCTCCATCCCGGAGAAACGACCGCCATGTTCATCGTCCTGCTCAGGTTTTCACAGAATGTCAGCCGCGCCGCAGAGCTGATGGACGGCCACAATGCCTGGCTGAAGCGCGGCTTCACTGAGGGCGTCTTCCTGCTCGCCGGCGGTCTGCAGCCGAAGCTCGGCGGCGCGATCATCGCGCATGGCGCCACGCTGACGGAGCTTCAGGCCCGCGTGAATGACGACCCTTTCGTTGTCCATGGTGTCGTCGCGGCCGAGATCCTGTCGATCTCCCCGGGCAAGGCCGACGAGCGCCTGGCCTTCCTGCTCGGCTGACGAGGCGGAGAGCCATCATGAGCACGACCATCCCGGGACCGGACGGCAGGCCACGTTGCCGCTGGTGCGCGGCGGCGCCCGAATTCCTCGCCTATCACGACACGGAATGGGGACATCCGGTCGGCGACGATCATCGCCTCTTCGAGAAGCTCTCGCTCGAGGCGTTCCAGTCCGGGCTGAGCTGGCGAACGATCCTCGCCAAGCGCGAGAATTTCCGCAGGGGCTTTGCCGGCTTCGATTTCGATCGCATAGCCGGCTTCACCGAGCAGGACACCGCCCGTCTCCTCGCCGATCAGGGCATCGTGCGCCATCGCGGCAAGATCGAGGCTGTAATCAACAATGCCCGGCAGGCTCAGGCGATCGCCGCCGAGTTCGGCTCGTTGGCGGCGTTTGTCTGGCGCTATGAGCCGAGCACAGATGAGCTTGCGGTGCCGCAGACCGCCTCGACCTCGGCCGCATCGATCGCCCTGTCGAAAGAACTGAAGAAGCGCGGCTGGCGCTTCGTCGGCCCCACCACCGTCTACGCCTTCATGCAGGCGATGGGGCTGGTCAACGATCATGTCGAAGGCTGCGCCATCCGGGCCGAAGCAGAACGCTCCCGCGTAGCCTTCCGAAAGCCGGCGTGATCGGCGGCCGAGCCGCCGATCGCTCTGGTCTATTCCCGCATCCGCTTGACCGAGCCGGTCACGGTCGGAGCGGCGAAGGCGCCGACCGCCCCGCCCGCGACGGCGCCGATCGGTCCGCCGATGATCGCGCCGGTTCCGGCGCCGGCAGCAGCGCCGGCGATGCGTTCCTCGGTGGTGGTGCAGGCTGAAAGCAGGGCCGCCAGGCAGCCCGCGAAGATGATCCTCATCGTCATCGTCCCCATGGTTTCGTCACGGGGCAAGCATCCCGGCGGATGGTCAACGCGAGGTAAACGTCAGGAAACGGCGACCGTAGGCCCGAAAATCCGCTCGAATTCGGCCCTGAGCGCGCTGTCGACCTCCGGCATCGTCACCGGCAGGCCCAGATCGACCAGCGAGGTCACGCCCTGATCGGAGACGCCGCAGGGCACGATGCCGTCGAAATGCGCCAGCTCCGGCTCGACATTGAGCGAGATGCCATGGAACGAGACCCAGCGCCGGACGCGGATGCCGAGCGCCGCGATCTTGTCCTCGGCGCCCTGCCCCTTCTCGGGCCGGCGCACCCAGACGCCGACGCGCTCCTCGCGCCGCTCGCCGCGGATGTTGAAGGCTCCGAGCGTGCCGATCAGCCAGGCTTCCAGCGCCGAGACGAAGCGGCGCAGGTCGGGCTCGCGCCGCTTCAAGTCGAGCATCACGTAAGCCACGCGCTGGCCGGGGCCATGATAGGTGAATTGCCCGCCGCGGCCGGTCCTATGCACGGGAAAGCGCTCCGGCGTCAGCAGGTCCTCGTCCCTGGCCGAGGTGCCGGCAGTGTACAGCGCGGGATGCTCTACCAGCCAGACGCGCTCGCGCGCGGCGCCATCCGCGATCAACGCGGCACGGGCCTCCATCTCGGTGACGGCTGCCTCATAGCCGACCGGCTCGTCGGCGATCACCCATTCCACCGGCTCGGACCCCGCCTCAGGCAGGAACGAAACCGACAATGCCTCGCGGGTCTTCACTTTGGCTTAACCTAGTTTGTTCAACTCTTGGAAACCGGTCAGGCGCCCTTGTCGCTTCGCCGCTGCTCATGCGCCGGTTTCCGCGTCGCTGGCAAGTTCGTGGAATTGTTTTCAGGTAAGTCTGCGGAGGCAGCTTTTGAAGGCCGATCTCGACAACGTCGCGGTAGAGCTCACTGTCGTGCTCGGCTCGGCCCAGATGCCGATCTACAAGCTGCTGCGCATGGGCCGCGGCGCGATCATCGAGCTCAACGCGACCGAGAACGACGAGGTCCAGATCCTCGCCAACAACCATCCCTTCGCCAAGGGCCATGTCGTCGTCGCCGGCAGCCGCATCTCGGTCGAGATCACCGAGATGCTGATGCGCCCGACCGTCTATACGCTCGAAACCGTCGCCGACGCGGCCTGAGCGATACTCACTCGAACTGGACGCTGACCTTCGGCGTCCCCGCGAATCCTTCATAACGGACAGTGATCTGCTGGCCCGGCTTCGGCGGCGTCAGCGGCGAGAACGAGCCGACGCTGATCAGGTCGCCCGCCGCCAGCTTGCGGCCGCTCTTCGTCAGGTCCTGCACGAGCCAGATCACCGAATTCAGCGGGTTGCCGAGCGTCGCGGCGCCGGTCCCTTCGGCCAGCGTTGTCCCGCTCGCGTCGGTCGCGACGATCCTGGTCTCGGCGAGCAGCGCCACGGTCGCCGCATCGGCGTTCAGCGGCACCTCGGGGCCGGCGACACCAAAGCGGGCAGCGACATTGATCGCCAGCAATTGCGTGCCGTCGAGCGCCTCGCTCGGCGCCAGCGCCAGATCCGGCAATTCGATGAAGGGGCGCATGCCGGAGATATGGCGCAGCGCTTCCTCAGGCGTCCTGGCGCTGTTGATGCCCTCGTCCTTGACGACGAGCAGCATGTCGGCCTCCCAGACCGGGCGGGCGCCATAGGCTGCCGGCAGCTTCGCCCCGTCGTTCAGAATCATCTTCTCGAACAGCACGCCGCTGACCGGTCCATCGGCCTTGAAGCGCTCCTGCACCGCCTTGGCTGTGAGCCCGGCCTTGTAGCCGACAACCTTGCCGAGCTTGCCCTGAAGCTCGGCGACGAGCTTGCCGCGCGCGCAGGCCGCATCCTCAGGGTTCGTCACGGGCAACGCCTTGGCCGGGCGCTTTCCCTCCCAATCGGCGACGAAGCCGCTGATCGCGGCCGCGTCGGGACAGGCGGCCTGCGCTGCGCTCGCCATGAGCCAGGTGTGCAGGGCCAGAGCAATGGAACATGCGCGCATCGACGTCCTCCCGTATCCGCTCATGGCCGGCGCGGGAGCGCAGACTGGCGGGGATTATCGCTGAGCCGGCTGCGCATGGAGCGCGCTTGCGGCAGCGTTGTGCCTTGACGATCTCCGGCCGGGCGAACTTCGTCAACAAGACTGTCCGAACAGGGCTTGTCCCGGCTCACGGCTTTTGCTAGACCCGCGCCGCTCCGGAGTTCACGGCCACCACGCGGTGACCTCCGAGCCGCTGCGGTCATGGCGGAATTGGTAGACGCACTACCTTGAGGTGGTAGCGGGGAGACCCGTGGAGGTTCGAGTCCTCTTGACCGCACCAGTTTAGGACGAAGGTCCGCGAAACGGCGATCCGCAAGGATCGCCGTTTTTCGTTGCGGATGCATCGAATCCCGCCGTGGCGCGTTGCCATCAGGCGGAGGCGCTGACACAAGGGCGCTGACGCGCTCAGGCGCGAATCCCCTGCCCCTGAATTCTCCAGCCCTCGAATCGCGGAGCGACCCATGGTGGAAGCCGAGCCCGCTCCCGGCGAGACGCCGGAGCGCAAGGTCCGCGACGAGGATGGCGCCATCGACGCCGGCTTCCTCGAGCAGGTCTCGCAGGCCGTGCTGCTCGCCGACGTCACCGCCTTGCGGAAGCTCGTCGCCGAACTCCATGAAGCCGATCTCGGCGACCTGATCGAGGCGCTCGACCAGGATGAGCGGCCCAAGCTGATCTCGCTGCTCGGCAACGATTTCGACTTCGCCGCCTTGACCGAGGTCGACGACGCCGTCCGCGAGGAGATTCTCGACGAGCTCTCGCCCGAGACCGTCGCCGAGGGCGTGCGCGATCTCGACACCGACGATGCCGTCTACATCCTCGAGGACCTCGACGAGGCCGACAAGCGCGAGATCCTCGACAAGCTGACGCCGGCCGAGCGCACGGTGCTGCAGCAGGGCCTCGACTATCCCGAAGGCTCGGCCGGCCGGCGCATGCAGCCCGAGGTGATCGCAGTGCCGCCGTTCTGGACGGTGGGCCACACCATCGATTTCCTGCGCGAGACCGACGACCTGCCCGAGCGCTTCTTCGAAATCTTCGTGACCGACCCCAGCCACCATTTCGTCGGTACCGTCCCGCTCGACCGCCTGCTGCGCAGCAAGCGCCCGGTCAGCGTCATCGATCTCGTCGAGGACGACCGCCGCGTTGTCCAAGCCACCGACAATGTCGAGGACGTGGCGCGGATGTTCCAGCGCTACAATCTGGTCGCGGCGCCTGTGATCGACGCAGCCGGCCGGCTCGTCGGCGTCATGACCATCGACGATATCGTCGACGTGATCGAGGAAGCCGGCGACGACGACGTCAAGCAGCTCGCCGGTGTCGACGCGGAAGAAGAGATTTCCGATTCGGTGCGCCAGGTTGCGCTCGGCCGCTTTCGCTGGCGCTTCATCAGCCTGGTCGCAGCCTTTATCAGCGCCTCCGTCATGGCGCTGTTCGAGGAGCAGCTCGGCAAGCTGGTCGCGCTCGCCGTGCTCGCACCGATCGTCGCCAGCCAGGGCGGCAATGCCGCGACCCAGACGATGACGGTCGCGGTCCGTGCGCTGGGCACCGGCGAGCTCGGCGGCTGGAACATGGCCCGTTTCTTCCGGCGTGAGATGATCGTCGGCGTGCTCAACGGCGTCGCCTTCGCGCTGATCACCGCGCTGGTCGCCGGCTTCTGGTTCGGCAATCCCACGCTCGGCGTCGTCATCGGTCTAGCGATGATCGCGACCTTGATCATCGCCGCCCTCGCCGGTGTCGCCGTGCCTCTGGTTCTCGACAAGGCCGGCATCGATCCCGCGATTTCGTCCGGCACCTTCGTCACCACCATCACTGACGTGGTCGGCTTCTTCTCGTTCCTCGGCATCGCGACGCTGCTGCTGCGCCTGTCCTGATCGGACCTGACAGGCCCGAAAAAACCGGTAACGTAAACCGGGCGTCAAGTTTTCTCCGCAATTGTCCGAGAAATGATCGCCCGCCGCATGAAATCCTTGTCCCTGGCCCCCTTCGCGCTGCTCGCCGCCCTGACGGCTCTGGGTGGCTGCGTCGCTTTGGACAATTATCCGTCCAAGGGCGATGCTCGCCCCCATCCCGGCGTCGATGCCGCCAGGCAATATCCGATCCAGGGCATCGATATCTCGCGCTGGCAGGGCGAGATCGACTGGGCCTCGGTCAAGGCCGCCGGCACCCGCTTCGTCTACATCAAGGCGACCGAGGGCGGCGACCATGTCGACCCGGCCTTCCAGCGGAACTGGGAAGGCGCCCGCCGCGCCGGCGTGCCGCGCGGCGCCTATCATTTCGTCTACTGGTGCCGCCCGGCGCATGAGCAGGCGGTCTGGTTCAAGCAGCAGATCCCGAACGATCCCGACGCGCTGCCGCCGGTGCTCGACCTCGAATGGAACGGCCACTCCAAGACCTGCCCGAAGAAGGTCGAGCGCTCGCTGGCGCTGGAGAAGATCCGGCTGATGCTGACCGAGCTCGAGCAGCTCACCGGCAAGAAGCCGGTGATCTACACCGACATCACCTTCCACAAGGACATCCTGGAAGGCGAGTTCAACGACTATCCCTACTGGATCCGCTCGACCGCGGCCAAGCCCGAGGTCCGCTACAACAATCGGCCCTGGGCCTTCTGGCAGTTCACCACCACCGGCCGCGTCCCCGGCATCAAGGGCGATGTCGACCGCAACGCCTTCTATGGCAACGAGGGCGAATTCGCCGGCTGGCGCGAGGGCCGCTTCGACATCGGCACCAGGACTTGGACGCGCGAGCGCAAGGTGCCGCCGCAGCCGACCCCGGGGCCGGAGCATACTCCAGTAGCGATGATGCCGGGCGCGAGCAGGCCGGTCGCGGCCGCCTCCTTCCAGCCGGCGCCGCTCGGCGCGGTCGTAGAGAGCGAAGGGCCCGGACCGGATTCCGAATAAGGGCTATCCGCGCGGCATCCTGGCCCGCGCCACACCGAGCCCGACGAAGTAGCAGGCCGCCAGCGCAAGCCCGGCCTTGCTCCAGATGTCCGGCACCATCCCCTGCCACAGCGTCGCGACCGCGGCGATGCCCCACAGCGCCAGCATCGCCAGCGTCAGCCCGCGCCAGCGCCGCACGCGCACCGGGTGAACGAACACGACCGGCAGGAACATCAAAGCCTTGGCAATCAGGATCACCGCCAGCGCCAGCCAGGCCGGCGGCGCGAAGGCGACGATGTAGAATACGACGATGTTCCAGACCGCCGGGAAGCCGCGGAACCACCAGTCGTCGGTCTTCATGCCAGTGTCGGCGAAATAGAGCGCGCTCGCCAGCGTCACGGCAAGGCCCGCGATCACCCCATAGGGCGCCGCCATCACCTCCGGCCGCAACAGCATCGCCGCCGGCACGAAGACGTAGGTGACGAAATCGACGACGAGGTCGAGCAACGCCCCGTCATAACGCTTCGCCCGTTCCTTGACCGCGAAGCGTCGCGCCAGCGGCCCGTCAACCGCATCCACCACCAGCGCCACGCCGAGCCAGACGAAAGCCTGGGTCAGGTCGCCGGTGAACACGGCCTGGAGTGCCAGGAAGCCGAGCGCGGCACCGAACGCCGTCAGGACATGGACGCCATAGGCCAGGGCCCGACTGCCCTTGCCGGGATCCTCGCCGCCGGAATCGTCCATCGCCAGCCTCCCGCCGGTTAACCAAGCCTGAAGCCGGCCGCTCGAATGCTAACCACCTCTTAACCCGCCCATCGCCTATCCTTTTCTGCGAAGAGGAGACAAGCATGGCGCCCCGCGCTGAGACCAGACCAGAAGCGCGGCGCAGGGCGAAATCTGCCGGCCAGCTGGCGATCTGCGCCCTGCTCGGCCTGTTCGGTGCCGAGCCAGCTTTGGCGCTTTATCCCAAGAAGGGTGATTCAGACCCCCATGGCGGCGTGCGCGATGCGCGCCGCCGCGTCATCCAGGGCATCGATGTCTCGCGCTGGCAGGACGATATCGACTGGCAGAAGGTCAAGGACGCCGGCACCCGCTTCGCCTTCATCAAGGCGACCGAGGGCGGCGACCATCTCGACCCGATGTTCAGGAAGAACTGGGCCGGGGCGAAGGCGGCCGGCGTACCGCGCGGCGCCTACCATTTCGTCTACTGGTGCCGCCCGGCGAAGGATCAGGTTCGCTGGTTCAAGCGCCATATTCCGCGCGATCCCGACGCGCTGCCGCCGGTGCTCGATGTCGAGTGGAACGGCGAATCCGCCAAATGCGGCAAGAAGATCCCGCGCGAGAAGGCGCTCGCCAAGATCCGCGAGATGCTGAGAGGGCTGCAGGAGCACACCGGCAAGAAGCCGATCATCTATACCGACATCACCTTCCACGAGGATGTGCTGGAAGGCGAGTTCAACGACCATCCCTACTGGCTGCGCTCGACCGCCGCCCCGCTGCACCATCGCTATGAGCGCAAGCAGTGGGAGTTCTGGCAATTCACCACGACCGGCCGCGTGCCGGGCATCACCGGCGACGTCGACCGCAACGCCTTCTTCGGCTCCGAGCACGAATTCGCCGCCTGGCGCGATGGGCGCTACGACATCGGCGCCCGCAAATGGCGCGGCGGAGAGCCCAAGGTCGCGACCACGCCCAAGCCACCGGCCACGCCGGCCGGCCTTAGGACGCCGAAAGCGGCCGGCGGCACGCCGCTGAAATTCCTGCCGCCCGGCAAGATTCCGAAATCGGCGCAGGCGCGCGAGATCGCCGCGACGGGGTCAATCGCCCGCGACTGACGGCGAGCGTCGTGAAACCGTCATCTGGCGGTGCTGATGCGAGCGCATCGTCATCGCATTGGCCGACACTCCGATGTTGCCTGACCTCCACTCGCAGACCGGCATCGTCTGGGCCTATCGCTTCACTGCGGACGGCACGCCGACGCTCATCCCCCGCGACGAAGCGCTGACGCTGGCGCCGGAAGACGGCTTCGTCTGGCTGCATCTCGACCTCGTCCACACCAGGGCCCAGGCCTGGATCGACGAGCGCAAGGAATTGCCACCGGCGGCGCGCGAGCTCCTGCACTCGCGCGAGACGCATCAGCGGCTCGACCATTCCGCCAGCCTGGTCTGGGGCATCGCCCACGACCTGACCCGCGACATCGTCGACCGCACCGACACTGTCGGCACCCTCGCCTGGGCTGTCGGCGAACGCTTCCTGCTGACCGGGCGGCGTGAGGCACTGCAATCGGTCCGCAAGGCGGTCGAGGCGCTCAATGCCGGCGAACAGATCGGCTCTCCGGCCGAGCTGTTCGAGCATCTCATCGAATATCTGATCGACGACGTCACCGACGCAGTCGTGCGCCTCTCCGACGAGACCGACAGCATCGAGGACCAGATCCTGCTCGACAGGCTGGAGGACGGTCCGCAGCGCGTCGGCTCCGTGCGCCGCTCGGCCGTGCAGCTGCACCGCCAGCTCGCCGGCCTGCACTTGCTGTTCCGGCGCTTCGCCGAGACCCCGTCAGGACGCTCGGCCCCGGAAACGGTGCGGGCGGCAGCACTCCGGCTCCTGCTGCGGGTCGATACCTTGCGCCAGGACATCCAGTCGGTGCAGGACCGCGCCCGGCTGCTCCAGGACGAGATCGCCGTGCGCTCGGCCAATCAGACCAACCGGCAGCTCTACACGCTCTCGATCCTGACCGCGCTCTTCCTGCCGGCAACCTTCATCACCGGCCTGTTCGGCATCAATGTGAAGGGCCTGCCCTGGGTGGAATGGGACCTTGGCGCCGGCTTGGTCACCCTCGCCTGCCTCGGCGCGTCGCTGCTGACCCTGTTCCTGCTGCGCCGGCGCGGCGTGATCGGGCGGTAACGCCCCGTCAGTTGTGAGATCAGGCCTCGCGCGCCTGACGCTGCGCCCGCGCAATATAGTCGGGCGCTGGGAGCGTTTCCCCCCCTTCGCTTCAGAACCGCATCTCGACGCGTCCCTTGAGGGCGTGGTCTCTGGAGCGTTCGCCGATGGCGGCGGAGTAGGTCAGGCCGAGCGCGGTGGCCTGCGATATC